>JAYUCD010000140.1:0-6406 GCA_043740515.1 Bdellovibrio sp.
GCTCTTTTGCAATCTTCAAACGCTGCGATTCGCCACCGCTCAAAGTTCCCGCTGGCTGTCCAAGCTGCAAATAATCCAGACCGACTTCTTTTAAAACACTCAGAGGCTTTCGAATGTTCGGATGAGCGACAAAGAAATTCATCGCTTCAGCCACAGTCATTTTCAAAATTTCGGAAATATTTTTGTCTTTGTATTTGACCTCAAGAATTTCATCTCGGTATTTTTTCCCATCGCAAACATCACAAGGAATCACCACATTGTCCATGAACATCATATCGATCTCCTCAAAACCGGTGCCTTTGCAAGCTGGACAGCGACCACCGTCTACGTTCAAAGAAAAAGTTCCAGGAGTGTAGCCGCGGGCCTTGCTCTCAGCAATCGACGACATGATGGTTCGGATAGCATCGAAAGCTTTCAAATAAGTGATGGGAGAACTGCGCGCTGATTTTCCAATCGCTGATTGATCGATCAGGAGAACACTTTTCAAATTGTCGCTGCCTTTGAGCGATTTCAATTCTTGTGACGGCAGATATTCCATATCCAAAGTGCGCGCCAAAGTTGGATACAAAGTTTTCGTCACCAAAGTGGATTTTCCGGAACCGCTGACTCCAGTGATGGCGACCAAGCGGTGCAGTGGAATCGTTACGTCAAGATTTTGTAAATTGTGGCCATTGGCGCCCTTCATGCTCAAGGTGTAACGATAGGTTTCGATATCCACCGGTCGAACTGCGCGCATGGGCGAGGCCTTCGCGTGAGGTTTTAAAAAAGGCACCGTGTTTGATTTTGCAAAGTTGTAGAATTTGTCGGTTGTGCCCGAATAGACAACTTCTCCACCGAGATATCCACTGCCCGGTCCCATCTCGATCACATTTTCGCTATTCTTGATCACGTCATGATCATGTTCGACAACGACCAAGGTGTTTCCGAGATTTTTCAAATCTTTCAAAATCGAAATCAAACGGTCATTGTCTCGAGGGTGCAAACCAACGGTCGGTTCATCCAACACATAAAGTGCTTGCGACAAACCCATACCCAGCTGGTTAGCCAGCATCAGGCGTTGGTACTCGCCTCCAGATAAAGTTCGCGTTTCCCGGCTGAGGCTGAGGTAGTGAACTCCGACTCGCATCAAAAATTCTAAGCGCGAGTTGATTTGCTTAAAGACTTCCTCGGCCACTTCGAGCTGAGTGGGGCTCAGAACCATATCGAGAAATGTTTTTTGCAATTCCTCGATTGTTTTTTCCGTTAAGTCTTGAATGTTCTGGCCTTGAATGAAAACGTGCAAAGCTTCTTTGCGAAGTCGCGCGCCCTTGCAATCCGGGCAAAGAAAGCCGCTGCGATATCTCGAGATAAAGACGCGCACATGCATTTTGTATTTCATCTCTTCGAGATATTCGAAGAGGCCGCGGACTCCGAAAAAATCTTTGTTACCATCCCATAAAGTTTTTTTCTCATCGGCCGGCAAATCTTTCCAAGGAGTGTGCAAATCGATCTTCGATTTTTTACAGTAAGCGAAGAGCTGCTTTTTGTCGCTCTCTGCGCTTGGCATGGTGAATGGATTCAATGCCCCTTGCGCCAATGACAAGGTTGGATTGGGCACGACTTTCTTTTCGTCGATTTCGAGAATATTGCCGAAACCCTTACAAGTTGGACAGGCGCCGACAGGACTGTTGAAACTGAAAAGGCGTGAGGTCACGGGTGGCGGAGTGTAGCCGCAGATCGGGCACGAGTTTTCTTCGCTTAATGACAAGCGCTTTCCGTCGACCGTGATGACCGAGCACTGCCGAGATGCCAAACCATAATTGTATTTAATCGAAGCTTCATAAGCTTGAGTCAATGAATCAGCCAAGCGGCCACGCTCATCAGGATTGAAGCTCGTTCGATCGATCACCAAATAGAAGGACTCTTTCGGCAATCCTTTTTTTATCATTGCATGTCCGCTGATTTCGATGACTTCGCCGACTGCCTCTGTGGTCACAGCCAGGAATTCGCCGTTCTCACATTTGATTGTGTTATCGAGCCTGGCGCCTGAATTTGTTTTTTTACCGGCAACTTTGCTCAGGATTTTTTTTGCTTTGGATTCGACTTTGGTTTTCGGTTGCATGTAGATGCGCAAGTAGCCGTCTTGGAGAAATTGCGAGTGCAGTTTTTTCCCTTCAGCGATTCTGGTTTCGGCTCCGATTTCAACTAAGATGTAGCCGCGATTTCCAGCAAAGTATTGCAAGACTCGGTCTGCGGCTTCGGTGACGCTTTGTCTTTCGGTTTTCACATGATGAATTGGGCAGTGAGCTTCTCCGACTTTCTCGAAAAGCAATCGCATGTAATCGATCAGCTCGGTGGTTGTGCCGACAGTGGAGCGCGAACTTTTCACTGAATTTTTTTGCTCGATAGCAATGGCCGGCGGGATATTGTTCACACCTTCGAGATCAGGCTTTGGGGCTTTGTTCAAAAACTGACGAGCGTAATTGGACATGCTTTCGATAAATCGGCGCTGACCTTCTGCGAACAATGTTTCAAAAGCCAGTGAGGATTTTCCTGAACCGCTCGGACCGCAGACGACGGTGAAGGATCCCAATGGAATTTTCACTTCGATATTTTTCAGATTGTTCTGTTTGACGCCCCAGAGGTGAATGTCTTTCATCGCGAATCCTTGCCGGAGAAGATCTCAGATCTTCTTTCAATCAAGGATTCAGATTTTATTCTGAGAGATCTTGCTTGTAGAAATCTGTGTCTTCTTCTTTTTTGTTCCGAGCCGAAGTGGGCTCAGTTCCTTCGAGAAAAGCTTGGCGCAAAATACTCTTCGAGTTGCTCGACGCCAGTTCACCTGTCTCGCTATCAATATTGGCAAAGACGATACCGTTCGGCACAGGGAAAGTCATCTGCGGCAAGTCGTTATGGGCCGCTTTCATGTATTCTAACCAAATCGGCAAAGCCGAACGACCTCCAACCTCGCCTTTGCCCAGCGTTCTCTCATGATCAAAGCCAACCCACACACCAGTTGCGATTTGAGGAGTAAAACCCACAAACCATGCGTCATTGTAACCGTTGGTGGTCCCAGTTTTACCTGCGACTTCGCGGCCAAGAGCTCGAGCTGCACCACCGGTTCCTGCGCGGTCTTCGATAACTCCTTTTAGTAGAGTCGTCGTCAAATAGGCAGTTGTTGGGCGAATCAACTGCTCGGGATCTTCAAAAAACAAAAAAGGCTCAATGGGAATTTTTTTCTTCGGATCTTTCAAGGCTGCTGCCGAAGCATCGACCGAAACCTCTGTTGCCGTGTGATTTTTCACCGAGTCTAAATAAGTTTTTCGCTTCTCTTCAAACTGCTGATCGATCTGCGCTTCTTCTTTTGCAAAACGAATGTCCAAAGAGACTTGATCGAGAATCTTTTGTCCTTTGGCATCTTCCACTCGGTGAATGATGACTGGATGAGTCCGCTTTCCCATGCGCCCGAACTCGGAAAAAACTTTGGTCATTTCATACAAAGTCAAAGAACTGGAACCGAGAGCCAAAGTAAAATCTGGATTGAGGGGAGAGAAAACACCGAGACGTTTCGCATACTGAGTCGGCCAATCAACTCCGATATCTTCGATGATTTTCACGGTCGGTACATTCAGTGATTTGACGAGAGCGTTGCGGAAAATAATATCACCGCCAAAACTTTTCGAGTGATTGGTCGGCTTCCAAATTTTCGGATCTCCTTGGCCCTCGTCATCAGTGGCTGCGGCCTCTTCGTAAACAATCGGCGCATCCATAATCGGAGTCGATGGCGTGTAGCCATGATCCAAAGCCGAAGCATAAACAATCGATTTAAAACTGGAACCAGTTTGCCGAGCCGCTTGCAAAGCACGATTGAACTGAGATTTTTCGTAAGAATAACCGCCAATCATCGCCAGAATATCTTGGTTCTGTTGATCCAGAGAAAGAAGCGAAGCTTCGGCCACAGGTTCCTGATCCAAATGCACATCGGCGTATTTGCTGAAATCAGGCATGGTACTGACGCCGCCTTTTTTCTTCGGCGCATTGAGCTTTTCCAGACGAGATGAAGAAAATTTGCTCGATGCAATTTTCACGTGAATCAAGTCGCCCATTTTCAAAGCCTGTGAAGGGCGTTTAATTGTTTCCAAATCGTAGCGTTTGTTGCCATCGGGTTTTCGTGCCCACTTCATCGTGTCCAAATCAATCAAGCCTTCGATGTCAGCGATGCGAACATGAACCACTCCGAGAGCGTCATCGACTTTGGAAACGATCGCATCCGTGGTGGTGCCGACTTTCAAATAGAAAGGCAGACCCTTGCCTTGCAAATCGTATTTCAAATCGAGTGGACCGTTGTCGTTGAATTTCCCATCTGGCTTGATGATTCGCTCAGCGGTGACGTCGGCAATCAGCTTGTTGCGATTTTTCACTAAAAATTCGCCGACTTCTTTTGGATCGGTGATATTTTTCACAGCACCGCGGAAGCCTTGTCGCTTGTCGAGATCTTTCAAACCTTGAATCAAAGATTCTTGTGCTGCTAATTGCTTATCGAGATCGAGGCTTGTGTAAATTTTCAAGCCCTTGTCGAGCACGGCCTCTTCGCCGATTTGGGCCACAAGTAGTTGCCGAACTGTTTCCAGGAAAAATGGTGCATACTCCTGGTAATTTTCGCGCAAAAAAACTTTCACCGGTTGTTTCGCTGCGGCCTCAGCCTGATCCTTCTTGATAAATCCAACCTCAGCCATCCGATTCAAAACGTAAACCTGCCGCTCTTTCGCTCGCACCGGATTGGTCACTGGCGAGTAAGCAGATGGAGCCTTCGGAAGCCCCGCGAGAATCGCTAACTCCTCAAGCTTGAGGTCTTTCACATTCTTGCGGAAGTAAGTTTCGGACGCCATGCCAATTCCATAAGCGCCTTGACCAAAATAAATCTGATTCAAATACAAATAAAGAATATCTTCTTTCGAAAGATGCTCTTCCATGTCGATCGCGAGTAAAACATCTTTCACTTTACGAAGCATGGTTCGCTCATTGGTCAAAAGCAAAGTCTTCGCCACCTGCTGAGTGATCGTCGATCCACCCTGCACCGTATGTCCCGCCCTCATATTCGCCAGCTGGGCTCGAAGAATCGCTAAATAATTAATACCCTTGTGTTTAAAAAACGAATCATCCTCCGCCGCCAAAAACGCATTGACCACATCTTTCGGAATGTCCTTGTAAGGAATGAGGACCCGACGCTCACGAAAGAATTCGCCAATATTTTTGCCGTTGCGATCATAAACCTTGGTCACCAAAAGCGGCTGATAATCATCCAAAGTAATCATCGTCGGCAATCCCGACCGCACATATTTCACAACACCGACGACCGCCACCACCGCGAACACAACCAAAGCCAAAAGACCCAAGATGATTTTTTTCATAGTTCTCTATGTTAAGGACAATTTTCCAAAGAGAGTAGCTCTGCTGGACCGCAGTCTAGAAACAATTCGAGGTCCATACCTTTTTCTCATTCTGAGACACATAATGAATGATCAACTGGAGTCCAGCCTGTGGAAGGTCTCCATTTTGCTTATTCTAATGTTAGCGACGGGGGATCAAATGAAGAACATTTCAATGTACAAGACCTTGGCAGTTGCCGCTTTGGTTATCAATTTGGGATTTGGATCTGTGGGATGGGGGCAAGCTGCAGCTGGGTCGGGAGTAACGGCTGCGCCCGCGGCTCCTGCATTAACCTTGGGGCAAGTCAAAACCGATAAAGATAGACAGGCGGATTCTGATCGTCAGTGCTTTGACCAAATATCTAAAATTGAAAATGCGCGCGCAGAATTTTTCAAGACTTGTATCGCAGCGGGCGTTGCAACCTCTAACGGAGGTTGTGTCACTGCAATGGAAAAATGTTCCACAGAGCAAGAGACTCCCTTATCTACTTTACCTGCCGAGATCACAGCCCTGTTTAAGGTAGATTCTGAAGGGAGTTCGACCTGCTCAAACTTCACGCACAAAGATTATAAGTCTGACCTTAGAGATTTCAAAAAAGATTCAAAAGATGCCCAAGATGAAATCGTGAAGCTCAAAGAAAAAATTCATAAATCCAATGAAGATTTAACAAAAAAAATTAATACAAAGGATTCTGAACTTCACACTTTGATGAAAGAGAAACAAACTGCGGAGTTAAAACTAGCCGAAGAAGAGCGGCTGTCGCAGCTGGAAAGACAGAAGGCTCTGGATGCAGCGGCTGAACAGATGGCTAAATTGCCTTGACCTTTTCCGTCACCATGCGATCCATCTCTTGTGACGGGGCGGGGGTGAGGCCAGCCATCATGGGCAAGCGGTGGGCCAAGGTGGTTTGGGTGTCGAGTGCGGCGCAACTGTGCGCCATCGAGCATGTTGATGACGTGTGAACGATGCGCGACCTGCATCGCCGGCGCATTCGCGT
>JAYUCD010000141.1:0-3959 GCA_043740515.1 Bdellovibrio sp.
GAACCCAAAGTTTGGCCAATTCAATCTGATCAAAGAATGGAGAGACCAAGGTCTCGAAACGCCCGTTCTAATTCTGAGCACGGGCGAATCCATAGAAGATATTGTGCATGGATTGGAGGTCGGCGGAGATGATTATCTGACTCGACCCTTTGCCTTTGCAGAACTTTTGGCGAGAATGAAAGCTTTGGTTCGACGAGGGACTCGTCGCAGAGGAAGCTGGTCGAGTGATCACTCGATCCGAAATCTTAAGCAAAATTTGGAATTATCAATTTGACCCTCGGGCAAATGTGGTCGAAGTCTTGGTGTCTAGATTGAGAAAAAAAATCGGCCAAGGTGGTGCGAGCAAATCCATTCAAACGATTAGCAGAGTCGGATATGTTTTCAGGCGCTCAGCTTAATTGGCCCCGTCAAAAATCTTGACAAGCTTTTTCATCAGTAGAAGTGTTGGAATGACTGGAGAGATTAGAATGAGCTCAATGAGGCGTGATCAGAAAAAACGAATCCTCTTGCTGGGTGGTGGTCACGCAAATATTCAGGTTCTTCACGGCCTGGCGAGCTTAGATGCCAGCGAAATTCAAGTCACCCTGATCTCAGATTCGAGATTTTCTCCTTATTCTGGGATGATTCCTTCTTTTATGGCCGGAGTTTACAAAGCTAATCAACTGCATTTCGATCTGGAAAGTATTTGCCATCGCTACGGCTTTCAATTTGTCGAGGCAAAGGTCACCCGGATTGAGGCTTCCCAGAACAAGGTTGAAACTTCGAATGGGCAAATTTTTGAATATGATATTTGCTCTATCAATTTAGGCATTCAACCTCAGGAAATACTTGGCCATCCTGAAGACATGAGCATTGTTTATTTAAAACCTATTTCCAAGTTAATCGAAAAATGGGAAAAAATTAAAACATCTGAGCAAGAGATCAAAGACATCACCGTGATTGGTGGCGGTGCCGGCGCTTTTGAGATTGCGGTGGCCTGTCGGCGTTTCTTTTCTCGTGCCGATCAAAAAATTCGGATGATCACCGGCTCCCATCTGTTGCTTGCCGAGCATAGTAAATTGACACGTCAATGGGCTCGCCAGAGTTTAAGCAAACTTCGAATTGATTTGGTCGAAGGCAAGCGAGTTGAAAAAATCGAAGATACACAATTGGTTTTGAATGATGGCACCTCGATCAAGCAGCAGATTTGCTTCATCGGAATTACAGCTAAAGCTCCTTCACTCTTTCGCGATTCAAATTTGCCAAGAGACGAACAAGGATTTGTATTGGTCGATGCCAAATTGAGAGTGCAGTCTTTCGAAAATATTTTTGCTGCCGGTGACTGCTGCCACTTTGCACCGAAAAATCTACCCAAAGCTGGAGTCTACGCCGTCAGACAAGGCCCTATCCTGCTGCAAAATATTCAGGCACTTCTCAATGAGAAATTATCAATGGTCGACTACAAACCTCAGAAAAATTTTCTGACCATTTTGGTTTCGGGAGAAAATCAGGGCATTGCCTCCTATGCCAATTTTGCCGTTCGAGGACGCCTTGCTTGGATATTGAAGAACAGGATCGATTTGAAATTCATGACGCGATTTCAATGATTGTCCGATTTTTGATTGCCGAATTTTGGTGGTGAGTGTGAAATTGAAGCTAGATTGAGGCGTCTTGTGTTTCATGTTTCATGTTCCGCATTACAAAACAGGTAAAGAATTGGAACGAGAATTTGCAGTACTTCCTCAAGTAACTCGTGATCAGATCAGTCAGTAACTGAAAACCTGTTTCATTTCTAACTCAAAGTTCCAGTTAAGCTGCTGAGTGGATTTAAAAACGAGTGAGGCTGTTGACCAGCGTCTGTCGGGACTTTCCATTGACCTCTGCCTGCTTTAGGGTGAAAGCTGGGTTTCGATTATCTGAGGAGCCTTTGAGTGGACCCAAAAGTCAAAAAAATTGAAGCCGTTAAACACGAACGCGAAGTGACCGACGAGAGCCTCAAAGTTGAGCGAGACAAAACAGATAATTTGCTGGAGCAATCTCGTTCCAGTTTGGAGCTGAAGATAGATCAATCCGTGCTGTCCAATCGCAAGGTCGCGGACAAAGCACTACAAGATCAACGAAATCAATCGGACTCCTTTTTGCGCAGACAGCAATCTGCTCAATCAACACCGGCCAATCAAGAGGGCGAAGCCACTTTAAATCGCGAGCGAGCCCAGGCCGATGAAGTTCAGCAAAAGGAAAGAGATCAAGCCGATCACTTTCGTGCAAAAGAACGGCGACAAAAAAAGCTGATCGCAGAATCTCTTCTCCAGGCGGAGAGATCGATTATGGATCTGGATCTCTCTAACGAGAGAAAGACCAGCGATCTTGAAGTCGAAACACAGGCAAGCCAGCTATCCAGTGAAAAAGCATCTCATGGTCTAACGAAAGGTGACCTCTTGAATCGAGATCGCTTTTTAGCCATTGTCAGCCACGATCTCAAAAATCCATTGGCAGCGATTTCCATGAGCGCCGAACTAATTCGGACTTCGCTTACTGAGGAGAATTCAAGTCCAAGTGAGATCATCGAGCTTGCCAAGATGATCGAGAGAAACTCTGCCACCATGGAACGCTTGATTGCTGATTTATTGGATGTTGAGCGAATTTCAAGAGGCAAGTTGAGCATCAGTCCTTCGTCCCATTCTCTCAAAGTGCTTTTTCAAGAATGTCGGGATCTGTTTTTACCGATTGGAAAAGCCAAATCTATTTCCATTCACTTTGAGAATAATCTCGATGGCCTGTCGCTATCTTTCGATTATGATCGAATTCTTCAAGTCATGTCCAATTTGATCGGTAACGCTTTAAAATTCACTTCAAAAGGCGGAGTCATTTATATTTCAGCTTCAAAAGTTAAAAATGAAGTTGTTATTTCAGTCAAAGACAATGGTCCAGGAATCGATTCTCAGGATCAAAGCAAAATTTTCGAACGCTTTTCTCAGCTCCACTCGAATGATCTGAGGGGCCTAGGACTGGGGCTCTATATCTCTAAATGGATCATCGAAGCACACGAAGGTCGAATTTGGGTCAGCTCGAAGCTTGGTCATGGCAGTCAATTTTTCTTCCAGTTGCCAAGCTAAATACATATTCGCTTAAGTTGTGAAGAATACTTCGCAATCCAACGACATACTGAGACAGCCCATAATTGATAGATATCTCTGTTCCAATAACTGCGTTAACATGTTGGCAGTACTTTATCTAAGGATTTGTTTATGAATTCGGCTATCCAAATTAAAACTCTCAAGCATCTTTCGACTGCGGTCGACGTTTTGCATCTGACTCATCAAAATTTTATTGAGGCCTGCCAATACACTGATAAGACAGTCACCTTGGAGATCGAGCACACTCGCTTGGAAGTTGGTCATCTGCTATCATTGGAAGGACAAATTCAAATCGGCGAAAAATCGACTCCTTTCACTGCTATTGGAAAAGTCAAAAATAGCTCACCTCTCTTCAACCGAGGCTCACGAGTTGAAATTTATCTTCAGCAGTTTGAGCGAACTTTGTGGGCACAATTTTTAGAATCTAAAACACAGGCGCAGAACAAAGTTGATTCTTTGCTTTTGAAAATCAAAGGTGAAGTTGTATGACAGGCAAGCTTTCACCGCTTAGAGAGTTTGTCAAAGATGGCGTGGTTCTTGTTGTGGAACCTTCCCCAGGCTTCTCATCAATCTACCAGACAGTTTTGCAGACAATGGGACTGCCAATCGAGCAAGTTGTCGTTCTTCGAAAGTTTTCAGAGGCGCTCAAATTTGTTATCGAGAAAAAACCCCGCCTCATCGTCACTGAATACGAAATTGAAACATCTTTCGGTTTGGACCTGTTGGAAGAGCAAGAAAAACAGTATGAAGCCTTGGATCGAATATCTTTGATCACTACCAAAAATTCGTCTGATGCAGCTGTTGCTGAAGCTGCTGAAGGTCAAGTGGATGGATACCTTCTCA
>JAYUCD010000142.1:0-2261 GCA_043740515.1 Bdellovibrio sp.
CCCAAGCCTTTCGAGGCTCCGAGCAAAATCCACTTTTCACTGCGCAGATCCATAGTATCGCTCACCAGTAGCTCGCGTCGACTTGAATGTCTCCAAGAACTTCGGTCTGACAGCTGATGCGCTCCTTGGCCTTCAGACTGAATTTTTCCCGCAAGAAAATTTCGGTTTCATTCGCTAAATTTGTATGGCCGGATTTGGCGATCACTTGCAATTTGCATTTCGAACAGACACCATCGCCATTGCAACTAGAAGCCACCGGAATTTTTGCTGCTAGCAAGGCCTTCATGAGATTGGATCTCACCGGAACTTGGATAGCTGCTCGGTTTTTTTTGGCAAAGAAAATGGTCGGCATCTTAAGCCTTCTGCAGACGCACGAAATTGATTTCAAATCCCTGGCGCATAAAAATTCTTTCAAATTGAGTGATGAAATTTTCGGCTTTTAATTCTGTCGAGTGCAAATCAAGAGTCTCAAAAATAATTTTATATTTGGATTCTCGAATTTGCTCCATGGACCATAAAAAATATTCGCGGCTGTCTGTTTTGAAATCGATAAAGGAACCGGGCCGCTGAAGCTCCCACAGCCAATCAAGAACACGTGTGTTGACGAAGCGATTTTTTGGCTTTCGCGGCGAAGTCCATGGATCAGGAAAATGAATGAAAATGTCATTCAGCTCTCCTGGTTCAAAGAGAAGATCCAAATTCATTGCGTGGTAACGACAGATGCGAGCGTTGTTGGATTTGTTCTTCAGACATCCGCGAATGGTTTGGATCAAAGGTTTGTATTTCAATTCGATTCCGACCAGACCGCGCTCAGGTTTTTGCAAAGATCGGTGCTGGAAATGCCCACCGTTCCCCGTTCCCACTTCTAAATCGACTGGATAATCTTCTGGCATTTTAAAAATTTCTGAGCGCCATTTTCCACGGTTTATGGGGGCTCTCTCTTCGTCAAAAGCAAAATCTTTGAATTCGCGCTGAAGTGCCGTTGTGTAGTAATTCGTAAATTTTAATTCCTTGGTGAAATTAATTTGCGGTCGGCGGTAAGCATTATTTTCCATTAGGGATCGGTCCACGAGTGATGCTTTCCGAGGTGAATACTTTGAGGGCAACTCGTTTCTTGGCACGAATCGGACAATCTTCTACTGGACATTGCTCACAGTATTTGCGTTCACAAGGATCGGTGTGAAATGCGATTTCGCCGTCGAAGGGATATTCAGCCACTACTTTTGCTTCAAACTCGCTTGAGAATTGATGGCTTTTACAGACATCCCAAAATTCAGGCACAACGAGATGTCCATCGATGTGATGGAAGTGTCCCGAGCGAATAACTTTCACATTGTGAATATCACAGATCCAATTCTCTCGGTTTTTTTCAAAGGCAGCGGCAAGCTCAGATAAAGAATGAGGCTCTACTTCATCAATCAAAGCTCCCACCGATTTTCGGACAATCTGATAGCCAGAGTAACCCAGCTGAGCCGCAACAATCATTGCAACAACTGAATCCGCCCAGGTCCAATGAGTCAGATAAATCAGAACCAGTCCGGCCGTCACCCCAACCGTTGTCCAGACGTCTGAGATCACATGATTACTGCTGGCCAGCAAAGCATCCGATTTAAATTTTTTGCCCACGGAGCGGAGATGAAATCCTAAAAATAAATTTCCCAATGCGGCCGCGACCAAAATATAAGCGCCCACATCCAATTGCTTCGGCTCATGGCCATGCACGAAAGATCGAATCGCTTCATTGGCAATTGCTAAGGCAGCAAAAGCAATCAAACCACCTTCAAAGGCTGCCGAAAAGTATTCTAATTTTCCGTGGCCATATGGGTGCTCTTCGTCTGCCGGTTCAGCGACGGCTCGCATGACAAAAACCGCAACCAATGCTGCCAAGACATTCACGATACTTTCAATTGCATCTGATAAGACGGCTGTGGATTTGGTAAACTCGTAAGCAGCGAATTTTAAGACTAGCAACAAAATGCTGACCACGAGGGAAACCCAGGCCGAGCGATTGGTAGCGAGATCTCTTGCAGTTGGAGTCTTGGACATAGGACGTTTTTAAAGGCAGTTTTCCGAGTGAGCAAGCTCTAAACTCAGCCTGCCGCTCTTTTCTTGATGGGGCAGGAGTCATTTTCTGGATCATTTTTGATTTCGATGAACTTCACACAATTTCGACCGGCCCGCTTCGCTTCATACAGAGCATGATCAGCCGTGCGAACCAGCCCTCTTGGATCGGTTTGATTATCGCCTGCCGGCGTGATCGC
>JAYUCD010000143.1:0-8473 GCA_043740515.1 Bdellovibrio sp.
GCACCTGAAGGGCTAAATTCGGTCTCTCGATCCCTGAAGAAAAAATTGGCGCATCGGCGATTTGCAATTCTCGCAAAATATCTTTTTGCACGGCTTCCGTTGCCGTTGCCGTGAGAGCCAAAGTGACAGGGCTTCCCAAAAATTTTCGAAACTCGCCCAGCCGAGAATAATCAGGTCGAAAATCATGTCCCCATTGAGAAATACAATGCGCTTCATCGACCGCCAGCAGTGCGATTTTTCGAGTTTCCAAAACAGCCAGAAACTCGGGCTTGCGAAATCTTTCCGGGGTCACATAAATCATCTGAAAATCCCCGCGGCCAATTTTCTGATAGCGCTGCTCCCGCTCTTCTCGGCTCAAGGTTGAAGAAAGGTAAGTCGCGCTTAAGCCATGGACTTTGGCTTTGTCGACTTGATCTTGCATCAGTGCGATCAGCGGTGAAATCACCACGGTCAGTCCGTCGAGAATCAAAGACGGAAGTTGATAGCAAATTGACTTTCCCATCCCGGTCGGCATCAGCACGAGCGCCGATCGACCAGCCAGAACTGAGAGCAAAACCGCCTCTTGATCACCGCGAAATTCGGCGTGACCGAAGTTGTGTTTGAGCGCAGCTTTCAACTCGGTAATACGATGCATTAATTCAGTCCATGTGAGAAGTCGTTTACAGCAATTCCCTCCCATGTTAGTTCCATAACTTCTTTAAACCAAATACATATTGAATTGAACGGTTCACGGGGAGCTTATGGCGAAGAAATGGGACATCACAACGGTTCGAAACATCGGAATTTCCGCACACATCGACTCAGGAAAAACAACTCTGTCTGAGCGAATTCTGTTTTACGGCGGAAAAATCCACGCCATCCACGAAGTCAAAGGTAAGGACGGCGTTGGAGCGACGATGGATTCGATGGACCTCGAGCGCGAAAAAGGGATCACCATCCAGTCAGCAGCGACTCAGGTCGAATGGAAAGATTACACAATCAATTTGATCGATACACCGGGGCACGTGGATTTCACCATTGAGGTTGAACGTTCACTGCGAGTTCTAGATGGAGCCATCTTAGTTCTTTGTGGAGTGGCGGGAGTTCAGTCTCAGTCGATCACCGTTGACCGTCAGATGAAACGTTACGGCGTTCCTCGTTTGGCCTTCGTCAACAAATTGGATCGACAAGGTGCCAACCCAATCCGAGTTCAAGAAGCTCTGATTGAAAAGTTGCGATTGAATGCAGTCATGTACCAGTTACCGATCGGCCTCGAAGAAAATCACAAAGGCATTGTCGATCTCGTGACAATGAAGGCCTACATCAACGAAGGCGCGAACGGCGAAATCATCACAGAGGTTCCGTTCCCTGAAGAAATGCGCGCTCAAGCGGAACAATACCGAAAAACCTTAATTGAAAAATTAGCTGATATCGACGAAAGCATTGGCGACAAATTTTTGATGGGTGAAGAAGTCACCATCGAAGAAATCAAAGCGGCCACCCGAAAAGGTGTGATCACTTTGAAATTGGTTCCAGTTTTTTGCGGATCTGCGTTTAAGAATAAAAACGTTCAGCACTTGCTGGATGCGGTTCTTTATTATCTACCGACTCCCGCTGAAAAGCAGGAACACGGTTTGGATTTGGACAAAAACGAAGAGCGTTTCGAATTGTATCCAGACAATGACAAACCTTTGTGTGCTCTTGCCTTTAAATTAGCCGTGACTCCCTTTGGTCAGCTGACCTACATGCGAATTTACCAAGGTAAAATGTCCAAAGGTGATTTCATCATCAACACCACCAACAAAGAGCGAATCAAAATTCCTCGAATGGTGCGTATGAATTCCGATAAGATGACTGACATCGACACTGTTTACGCAGGCGATATCGTGGCTTTGTTCGGAGTAGATTGCGCTTCCGGCGATACCTTCGCAGTTGAAGGTTACAACGTCTCGATGAAATCCATGCACGTACCAGACGCGGTTATTTCCTTGGCGATCGCGCCGAAAGAAAAAGCAGGCGCCAACAATTTCTCCAAAGCTCTGCAAAAATTCCGCAAAGAAGATCCCACTTTCCGAGTTCACCGTGACGAGGAATCAGCTGAGACCATCATTTCTGGAATGGGCGAGCTTCACTTGGAAATCTACGTTGAGCGAATGAAGCGTGAATTTGCTTGTGAAGTTGTCGTCGGAAAACCGCAGGTTGCTTACCGTGAGACGATCATTCAGGAAGCTGCTTACGATTACACTCATAAAAAGCAAACCGGTGGATCTGGACAGTTCGCAAAAGTTGTCGGCAAAATCCGACCACTTCCAGCTCAAGAAGATGGCAAAACATTTAAATTCAACAACAACGTTGTCGGCGGACGTATTCCTCGTGAATTCATCCCGGCCGTTGAAGAGGGTTTTAATGAGCAATGCGCGAAGGGTCCTTTGATAGGATTTCCAATTGTTGGCGTCGAAGTGGATTTGGAAGACGGATCTTACCATGATGTTGACTCGAGCTATATGGCCTTCAAAATTGCGGCGATGGCAGCCATGCGTGAAGTTTACCAAAAAGCCAAGCCGACCGTTCTTGAGCCAATCATGAAGCTTGAAACAACTGTGCCAGATGAATATCAAGGAAATGCCGTGGGACAGATCAATCAACGACGAGGTGTGATTGTTAACACCACAGCTTTCGAAGGAAATGCGGTGATTGAAGCCGAAGTTCCATTGACTGAGATGTTCGGCTACTCGACTGATCTTCGTTCAGCGACCAAAGGAAAGGGTGAGTTCTCCATGGAATTTGCCAAATACCAGGCCGCTCCTCGAAACATTCAGGAAGAGTTAGCGAAAAAGTATCAAGAGAAGCGAGCAGCTGAAAACAAGTAGCTTGCAGCTGAGATTCTTTTGACAGCAAAAAGCCAGGCTTAGGTCTGGCTTTTTGTTTGCTGCTAACTGCTTCACCTCACTGAGAATTTGTGCTAGTCTAATAATAAATCTATGGAAGCCCAATCGATCTTTTCGCGAAATAATTTCCCCTCATGAGCCTGATTTTAATTTTATTTGGATTCGTGATCGTTGTTTCTTTTATATGCTCTTTGCTGGAAGCGGTTTTTCTTTCTATCTCGCCAGCTGCTGTTGCCATGATGGTCAAAGAAAATCATCGCAGCGGTCGGCTCATGGAACATCTCAAAGAAAATATCGACCGACCCATCTCAGCCATTTTAACTTTGAATACACTCTCCCATACCTTGGGATCAGCGACCATTGCCGCCAAAGTTCAGGAACTTTATGGCAGCACCACCGTAACATTTTTTTCAATTGTCCTGACTTTTTGTATTTTGATTTTTTCTGAGATTCTTCCCAAAATCATTGGTGCGACTTACTGGAAAATTTTGTCTCCTTTTGCTGCTTACACAATTCAGTTTATGATTTTCTGCCTTTTTCCCATTGTTCGCTTTTCAGAACTTTTGGGGAAATTATTTGCTCGGCCTGATACAGCCAGTGTGACTCGAGAAGAGATGCTGGTCACCGCTGAGCTCGGGGTCGAAGATGGAACGATTCACAAAAAAGAATCCAACATCATCAAAAATCTTCTCATGTTGGATAGCATGTTTGTATCCGATATCATGACTCCCCGATCGGTGATGTTTGCCCTCGAGGCGGATGAAAGCGTCGAGGAGATTGGCAATCGCTACAAGCCGATTCGATTTTCGCGAATCCCTGTTTACGATTCCAATTTGGATAACATCATCGGACTGACTCATCGCTATAAAGTGTTGGAGGCTCTCTCAGCAGACCAACATAAATTGAAAATCCGAGAAATCACGACCTCGATCAATTCGGTGCCTGAACGCATGACAGTGGCTGGAGTGATTGATTTGTTCGTGAAGCGAAAAGAGCATTTGGCCTTAGCGGTTGACGAGTACGGAATTGTCACAGGCCTGGTCACACTTGAAGACGCCATTGAAACTTTGCTTGGAGTTGAGATTGTGGATGAATTCGACAATATCACAGATATGCGTCAATATGCGCTTGAGCAGTGGCAGATCCGCAAGAGCCACATCCGTAAACCTTCCTGAGAGGACTTATTTAGAGGCCTTCTCGACGGATTCCACAGTGACCGAAGGCTGAGCCTCCGCTGGTGTCAAAACAATCCACTTCACGCCAAAAACGAAAACCAAGGTCAGCACCGCTAAGGTGATAAAAAGACTCAATGTTTGATAATCAGTTTTGTTTCGCTGAATTGCCATTTCACTCCACACTTTCCACTTCCTCTGATACAGCATAAATTATGCCCTCGAGAGAGGAGCCAAAATTTCCAACCTGAGTGATTCCAAGGAGCCCAGCGATGACTCGACAAGAACTAGCCAAACATATTTTTGAAATTTCTCATCTCAAAGGCAGTTTCAAACTAAGATCCGGACAAACCTCATCTGAATATTTTGATAAATACCGCTTCGAATCCCAGCCTAAAACGCTTCAGGAAATTGCCAATCAGATGGCCGCTCTCATTCCACCTGGCACTGAAATACTGGCGGGCCTAGAAATGGGAGGAATTCCAGTGGCGACCGCTCTGAGCCTCCGCACCGGCATTCCATGCGTCTTCGTACGAAAGCAGGCGAAAGATTACGGGACCTGCCAATTCGCTGAAGGAATCGAGATCAAAGGGAAAAAAATCTGCATCATCGAAGACGTGATCACCACCGGTGGCCAAGTAATTCTCAGTGCAACCGATCTGAAAAAATTAGGTGCACAAGTTGAAAATGTCCTTTGTGTGATTCACAGAGGCTCCGGAAAAGAACCGAAGCTTGAAGAGGTCGGATTGAAAATGACTGCTCTTCTGACGATGGACTTGCTCAAAGCTCATTTGGAATAATTTGGGTTTATTGAAAGGGCGAATCCTTAAAATCATAATCATTTTTAATTTGCGAGAAAGACTTTTCGATCCAGTCTTTCATAAATAAAACATTTGTATGTGCACCCGCGTAGCCACACAACAGATTGATGTTGTAAGGATTCAATACAAAAGACGCCACTCCCACCTGCACATAATCATTATTTGAGTTCTTGATCAAAGAGGGCCCACCGGAGTCTCCGCCGCAAATACCATCCCCATGAGTCTGATCGATATAAAATAATTCGTTGCTCGGCAAATTGTCATACTCATGTTGCTCCAAAGAACTCGGATTTCGATCCCCAGAAGTGAGGCTAGCCAAATGATCTCTTTGCTCGGCAGTGATCGGGTGAGTGAAAGCCGCCCTTAAAGAAATGGGTGCGGTCGGCGTTTCATTGTAGTCGGGCGTAACCAATCCGAAACCTGCAAGCAAAACCGGCACTGTCGGCGCCATTAAAAAATCGGAGCTCAGGCGGATTGTTTGAGCACTCGCAGGAGCATTGCCTTCGATCCGTACAAGAGCTAAGTCTCCATGTCCAATCATGTGTGTACCCGCTGAGTTCCAACTGGGGTGAATGATGATCGCCTCGGCTAATCTTTTTTTCGGCTCTAGAACTTCATAAACTTTATCACAATCTGGCTGATTTGAAAAATAAACGCTGACATTTTGTGGGCTATTCACCGATTGATCGACACAATGGGCGGCGGTCAGAATGATATTTCGATCGATTAAAGTTCCAGAGCAGCTGCTGGTATGATGAGCATCATTTTGCAAAATAAAAACAACTGACCGGCCGAGACGAGAACTTTTCTGAACTTTTTCGCCGCCGACAATTCCGGCATTGAATGTTCCTGGGGCACAAATCGAATCGCTCGAAGTATGGCTTTGATCTCGAATGAATTCATAGCCGGTGGATTTCGACGATGAGGAATCCACTTTTTGCGCACAGGCGGCGAGAACCAAGAGGGATACTTTTATTATATTTGTCAGCAAATGTTTCGAAGGCATAAATCCTCACCGCATTATAATCTCCGAAAATCTACGCGAGAGCTACGGAAAGCCTTGAAGCAATGTCCGCAGAAGGCGATAAAATTGTTTCAACGCATTGCCTACTGGAAACAAAATTCTTGAATCGGCTGATCTGTAAAGCGTGAAGGTCTGATTATTTTTCGGCCGCGATATAGGCGATCCAAGATTCGCAGGCTTCTCCTTTTTCAGTTCGGGTAAAGACTCCGTTTCCCTCTCCGGATTTTGTCGTTCCTTCCCAGTAAACGTGGGTCTTTTTAAATCCGACTTCGCTGAGAATTTCTCGCAGCTCCGGCAAAGACCACATTCGCCAATCGTAAGTGAAAACCTGTTCGACTTTCTTTTGGCCTTTGGGTTGAAAGTGAATGTGGAACAAAGCTCGGTTGGTCACCGGATCAAAACCAGTTTGATCCCAAAAATATTTGAAACTTCGGTGGTTAGTTGTTTCTTCGATAGCATCAAAACACTGGCTTCCACCGAAGCAATCGAGAATGAAGACGCCGTCTTTTTTGAGACTCTTAAAGACATTGGTGAAATATTTTTTCATCACATCGCGAGTTTTGAAAACAAAGTAAGAAAAATTCATCGCTATCGCAAGATCTGCCGTCGGCAAATTCCAGTGCAAGACATTTCCTTCGAGCAAGTGCAATCGCTTTTGCTGATCTGATTTTAACTTGGGAAGATTGTGACTTCGACCATAAGCTAAAGGTTCCGGATCGAGATCGACTCCGTAGGCATCAAATTTGGGATTCAGTTTGATCCACTCACAAGATAGAGCAAAGGTCCCGCAAAAATCTTCTCGCAAGGTACGTGGCTCTTTGCCTTTTAATTCCTTGAAAGCCTTTCGTAGAAAGTGAACGTCGGTCTCAGCCGACTGCACGGAACGAAAATAGTAATCGTATTTGTCGAAAACCCGGCGAGTGTTTTTTTTGTGCACTCGGCGACGGGTGGTGCTCGTTTGGCTTTTCAAACTCATGGTACCTCAGCGATGGCACTTCGAATGGCCTCGGTGATGTCGTGTTTTTGCGGAACAGATGCATCCTCTAAATTAGGGTGCAAGCCAATTCCTGGCAAGTTCTTAGCGGCAATCACTTGGGGTCGTGCCAACAAATCATAGAACAATTCTTGCGTGGTTCGATACACCAAATGTTCAGCAAAATTTGTGACTTCAGTGTCCTCGTTGACGAAAATCACTCGGCCGGTTTTTTGGATCGAACGCTTCACGGTTTGCCAGTCATAAGGATAGATGGTTCGCAGATCAATTACCTCAACTGAAATTCCCTCGAGGCGAAGCTCATCAGCAATCTGATTGCACACCAACAGATGACGTCCGTAAGATACCACGGTGACCTGCTCACCTGCTCGAGTGATCGAAGCTTGGCCAATCGGCACTTCGAATTCCCCCAGCTTCGGCCAACGAGCTTTCCATTTGGAACGATCTCCAATGGGCGCATCAATCATTGCTTTCAATTCTTTTTCCTCAGGCTCGCCAGGAAGCAAATCTTCGCCGCGAACTCGCATCAAAGCTTTGGGTTTCAAAAACAAAACTGGATTTGGATCTTTGATCGCCGAAATCAAAAGGCCAAAGGCATCTTTTGGAGTCGAAGGAATCACAACTTTCCAGCCTGGCAAGCGGGAGGCCCAAGCATCAAAGGAATGGGAATGGTAAATACTGCCGCGAATTCCAGCTCCCACCGGAGTCATCACGACCATCGGCATGGGATAATTGCCGTTGGTCACCCACAAAGTATTGCCTGCAATTTTCATCAGATCGATCGTATTAAAAATATAGTCACCGAACTGGATTTCAGCCACACAGCGCTCGCCGGTCATGGCAATTCCCATTGCCATTCCGATGATTCCTCGTTCATCCAGCGGTGTGTTCCAAGAATTTTTCAATCCTTGAGTGGCTGTGAAAACTCCGCCGAGAGGAGCACCCACATCTTGACCGAAAATATCTTTCACTCCGAGATGTGTTTCGCCGTAATTCAGTGCCATTCGAATGGCTTGAGCCATGTTTGCCATTAGAATTTCCTCCAGTCCGCATTTTCACTACCGACATAGATATTTTCCCAAACAGATTCCGGCGTCGGCACCGGCTCACCGCGCACAATTTTTTGCGCTTCAAATCCTTCGTGCTCGTACTTTTCCCAAATTAATTTGGCGTTTGATTCTTTGATCAAACCATTGCCGATCAATTTTTTTTCAAATTCTTTGAGACAGTCTTGCTCATGCGAATTTAAACTTGCCCCACTTGCCGAAGAATGTCCGTAAAGCCTTGATAGCTTAGCTTCGATGAAAGAAGGTTTTCCGGTTTTTCGAATATAGTTCATTTCTTCTTGCAAGGCTAAATAACTTTCTATTGGATCATTGGCATTGATTACACGTGAGCGAATGTTGAATGCTTTGGCTCGATCAGCAATTTCAGTTTCGCCATGTTGGCCATCATAAGAGGTGGAAATTCCCCAAAGATTATTTTGCACGGTGATTAAGATGGGAAGTTCTTGGCCGCGGCGAGAAGCCCAAACCAAACAACTTGCAAAATCTCCCTCCGCCGTTCCCGCATCACCGCCGGTGACCACAGTGAGA
>JAYUCD010000144.1:0-2176 GCA_043740515.1 Bdellovibrio sp.
CGCTTCGATGGCTTATTTTACAAAGCCACTGACCGCCAGCGAGGCTCCGCCCAGGCTCAATGCTGTGATTTGGAAACCGGAGCTCGATTCTTCACTGCAAATTTCTCGAGATGAACTGCTGCAGGAAATGAAAAAATCCGAATCCTTGCCGGTTGCTGAGAAAGCGGTTTTGATTGATGTTCGAAGTTCAGAGCAATACTTGCATTCGCAGGCAACTTCTTCGCAGCTCAATCCAATCAATGTGCCTTGGACCGAGTTCCTCAGCTTCAAAGGCCTGCCAAACACAGAAATCAAAACCAAGCTCGAAGCAATTGGTATCAAAACAAGTCGCAAAGTTATTTTGATCTCGGATCAAGGAATCGAATCGGCGCTGGTCACTTTAGTCTTGAAAGATTTAGGTTATTCGAGAGCCACAAATATGAGTGGCGGCTACCTGGAATTGAACTCGAAAAAATTCTAGCTATTTTCGCTGAGGAGCACGAGCCGCAGGTGCTCGGCTCTGAAAACTTTTCGTCAAATTGCTCTGAGCCATTTTTACACATTGCAACCGAGCCTCATCGCTTAATTCTTCAGAGGAGCACTTTTCCAAAGCCACAGGGGCGAAGGCCATTTTTTTACCCATAGCAAGGCAAACATAAAACAAAGAATCCTCAAATTGATGGCTGCAAGCGGCAGCCAGATACCAATCCGGAGTTTCTTTTTTAATCACTTGCTCGCAATTTTTTTGTTCGCGAACATCAACAAAGCGATCACACAAACTTTTGGGATCTTGGGCTTCCAAGGCGAAAGCAACATTGGCAGATGCATAGAAAAGGAATGCGAAAGGGAGCAAACGGATCAAGAAGCCACCGCTTTCAATTGAAATAAAACCGAATGAAGCGCCTTGAGCATGTCAGGATCATAGCGACCGGCCAGTTTATCTCGCATCATGGTCACAGCTTCATGCGGAGTCATCGGCACATTGTAAGATCTTTGGGTTGTCATCGCATCATAGGTGTCGGTGATCGCCACGATGCGCGCAAACGGATGAATTTCCTCTCCAGAAATCTGTTGAGGGTAGCCGTTGCCGGTCCAAGATTCGTGATGTTCAAAGCAAGCCGCTTTCACTGCATCCGAAACATTTGGATTTTGGTTAAGAATAACCAAGCCATACTGCGGATGCTTTTTCATCTGCGACCATTCGGCATCGGAGAGCCCACCTTTTTTGCAAAGGATATCTAAACTGATTTGTCTTTTGCCCACATCATGTAAGAGAGCAGCGATGCCCATTTCTTCGAGCTCTTTTTCGTCGAAGCCCATTTTCTCAGCCAGTCCCAAAGAATAAATTCCGACATCGAGCGAGTGATTGTAAGTATAGAAATCATGTCCAGAGAGCGAAATCAAATGGCCCATGGCCTCGGGCTCAGCTTTCATGAACTCGACAAATTGTTTGATCACTGGGCGAGCCCCGTCCAAAGCTTTGTTCACATCGGGATGCTCGAAAAGCTCTTCCACCAAGGTCATCGATGACTCTTTCAAGAGAAGCGCTTTTTCTCGCACATTCAAATCATCAGAAATCATCTGCTCATGCACATAAGATTTATAAGCTTTGCGATCCTCGTCTTTCACCAAAAAGAAATCGCCGCTGTCTCGGGACTCGAGTGCGGTGATTTTCTTTTTCTCCAAACGATCGCCGCCTCGAAGGTAGACGATCACTTGATTATTGAGCTTCAGATGAAGATCAAAAGTGATGGGTTTTTCGGGTACCAAAGTGCTGATTCGAACTTTAAAAAATCCTGCATTTTCCATTTCTTTATTTTGCCATGAGTGCTCTGAGTGAGTTACTTTTTCTCTGATTTGAACATCCCTATGTCGAGGAGTTTGACAAAAAATTGAGGATCTGTCTCAATCAGACCCGATGACATCCAAAGATTCTGAAAGCTTCAAATCACCGATGCAAAAACCGGCACTCTCGCTCGAGACAAAGGTCCAGTATCTCAAAGGAGTCGGGCCGAAATTGGCAGAGCTTCTCAACAAGCGAGATATTTATTCGGTGAAAGATTTGATTCAGTACTTTCCACGAGCTTACGAAGATCGGCGAGCGGCCAGAAATATTGCAAGCTTGGGACTGAACGAAACAGTCAGTTTGAAAGCTCAAATCCTCAAAGTCAGCGCCATTCCCTTGGGAACCTCCAAG
>JAYUCD010000145.1:0-15334 GCA_043740515.1 Bdellovibrio sp.
AAGATGGGAAGTTCTTGGCCGCGGCGAGAAGCCCAAACCAAACAACTTGCAAAATCTCCCTCCGCCGTTCCCGCATCACCGCCGGTGACCACAGTGAGAGATTGGGCTTGGTGGCGCTTCTGCACGTGCGCCGTACCCAAAGCCATGACGTATTGGACTTCGATTGGTGAAGACACAGGCGTGACATTCCATTGCGGAAAGCAGTAATGGTTGGAAAAGTTGCGGCCACCCGTGGAAGGATCCGTTGAGCGATTCATAATCAAGCGAATCGAATCAATCATTGAAAGCCCCATGGCCACGAGAGTTGGAGTGCAGCGGTAATGCAAGTGCAGATAATCGTGTTTAGGTCCTTGCCCTTTGTTGATCAGAAGACCCAGTGGGACCCCCCAAGCTTCTTCTCCCGGTCCACCTATCCAAAAGTAAGCATCACCCGCTTTGTAAATTTTAATCAGGCGCTCCTCGAGAACTCGGGATTTCACCATCAGATCATGCATTTTCAACAGCAGCTCTTTGGAAAGTTCCCTAAATGAATTTTCCTCGGAAGACTTAGCAGATGCTTTCGCCTTGCTCTGTGGTCCGCTTTGCAGCTTATTTTTTTGGCTCGTTTTTGGGCTGGCTTTTTGGCTTGATTTTTTGGCTAGCTGCCGCGATGGCTGCATTGGTCGAACCCCCTGTAGTGTGCACAAGGGCCCGAGTCTAATCGTGAAGCAGAATCTTGTCTAGCTTAGCACGGCTGAAAATCAGTTCTTTTTGGCAACCGACTTGCCGTTTTCGAGGAGCATTAAATCGGACAAGACGTTGGACGCCTCGATAATGTCAGGACGTTTTAAAAACTCTTTGTCCTTATCGACTTTATTGGCATTTTTGGCGGCTTTTGCCTTTTCCTTTTTTTCTTTGTCCTTGGTCACTTCGGTCAACTTGATGATCTTGCCTTTGGCTTTGGCTTTCACCAACTCATCTTGGATCTTCTTAAATTCAGGGTCTTTTTCCACCCGAGTTTTCGATTTATCGGCCAATGTTTTAATCCAGTCAGGCGCAATCGGAGACCAAGAATTGGGCCCCTCTTTGACATAAGCATCCGGTGAAATAAAGGCTTCGATTTTTTTCTCTGGCAACGAGTAATCTAGATACTTCTCACCAATATCATCCGTCACGTAGGGACCTGGCATTTGAATATCTGATTTGACGCCGCGATGTTGAGTCGAATAGCCACCCGGTGTGAAAAACATTCCCACTGTGACTTTGAGAGCGCCCAAATTTTGCGGAATTGGAACAACTGACTGAACAGTTCCCTTTCCAAAAGTATGATCATTTCCAACGATCACGGCTCGTTTATAATCTTGCAAAGTTCCGGCAACAATCTCCGAAGCAGAAGCAGAAATTCGCGAAGTCAACACAACCAGTGGTCCATGCCAGTCAACCGCAGGATCCGTGTCCTTGTAGACTTGCTCACTTTTTCCTTCGTCATGTGAGGACTGTTTCACAACATTGCCTGTTTGAAAAAAGAGGCCGGCGATTTTGACTGCGTCTTCTAAACTTCCGCCTCCATTGTTTGCCAAATCAAGAACCAAGCCTTCGGCCTTTTGGGCTCGCGCTTCGGCAATGATTTTTTTCAAATCAGCAGCTGAAGATCTTCCACCACGACGAGAGTCCGCATAGAAAGACGGAAAATTGATAATACCGATTTTCTTTTTCACGCCGCCAACATCTTTGTCGATGTAAAGAATGCTTGCAGCTTCATCTTCCAATTTGATTTTATCGCGAACCAAAGTCACATCAAAACGCTTTTTATCTTCGCCGTTTTTCCTGAGGACTGTAAGGCGAACCTTTGTTCCCTTTTCGCCGCGAATCTTGCGGACCACATCTCGAAGATCCATTTCGACGACGTTCTCAAGTCCGCCCTTTTCACCTTGTCCAACCGCGATGATTTTATCTTGCGGCTGCAGTTGACCTGAGCGAGCGGCCGATCCACCCGGAACAAGCGCTTCGATCACAGTGAAGCCCTCTTGTGAGGACAGAGTTGCGCCGATTCCTTCCAGAGAAAGACTCATTTGAATTTCAAAATCTTCGAGAACATCTTTGGAAAAGAAAGAAGAGTGAGGGTCCAAGCCACGAGCGAAACTATCCAAATATCCAGAATAAATATCATCGAGCTTGGTTTCCACAGTGCGCTTAACTGTTCGGTCCCAATTTTTGATGACGTTGGTTTTGGACTCTTCCAATTTCATGTCCGTCGCCAGATAGTTTGAAACTTGGAAATGAACATATTTTTTAAGAAATTCGTTCGCTTCCTCGGCCGATTTTGGAAATAGCTTTTTATCAGGATCGAAGAGCAGTTCGACTTTGTTATCAAATTTGTAAGTCTTGTCTAACATTTTTTTGGCGAATTCGGCTCTCTCTTTGACGCGCTCATTGAGAATTTTCTGAGCATTATCCAAAGGGCTGCAATCCTTGTTTTTAATTTTTTCAAAAAGACTGCCCATTTCCTTTTTGATGTTGGCAACATCGGATTGAAGTAAATAAATTTTTGTAGCATCTAAGCGTTTGATGTACTGCTCAGTCACCCGCTCTTGAAGGGCCGGGTCCCGCTGCGTGTATTTGACATGTTGGCTTAGAAATCCAGTTTCGATGGCGTAAAGATAACGGCATTGAAGATCGTTTGTGTCTGCTGCCAGAGAAAAAGCAGAAAAACCGAAAGACGTCAGGACAAAAAGGAGCGCTGAAATACGCATGAAACCCCCACTTATTGGAACAGAATAACAGAACGCTAACATGAGGCATGGGAATTGTTCAACGCGGGACGAAGGGATAGCTCAGAAACTTGTTAAAAAAGACGAATTTGGTTTGCAACCGGTTCTTGGGAGATTTGCTGAAGGTCCACCCGATATCCTCGCGTGCCAGAGTGAGTGATTTCATGTTTCACGAAATCCCCATTCTGAGTTTCAATCATAAAAAAACTCATCTCGGAATAAATTGCCTTTAATCGAGTCATTTCTTGAGTGATCAACTCAATATTTTTTGGATCATCATCAGACATTCCGAATCGGTGATGCGGACTGTGCCCATAGATCTTTAAAGCCATCTCTACCGAAGCTCGAATTGCTTGTTGTTTCAATTCCGCTGTGCTCTTTGACAATGTTATGTCTCCCAACTCCAGTCGAGTTTCGGTGTGAGAGACAGGATAAATGCTGAGGTAATTCGGCTGCATGGGTAGATGCCCTTGATCCACCATCAATTGCACTCCAGCTTTGATGGTGACGGGATCATGACCTCGAGCCGTGATCACACTGACTGGTCGTTGATTGAAAGTCGCATGATAAAAACAGGACCATGATGGCCCCTTCCACTGCAATTCCGATCCAGTCAGAACCGCCGCGATGTCCTCAACAAAAATTTGTCGCTTGAGTCCGAGCTTTCTCAGCTCTTCTTCCTGATGATCGCGAAAGGCACGGAAGGTTCCCGTTCGATCTTCGAAGCGAATTTCATAATCAGCGTAAATTCCGGCCCGACCAATTTGTGAGTGCTCTTGAGCGTACTGGGAACTTGAAATTGCAAGCTCAGCGCTAGAAATCTTATGAAACAAAATGAGCGGGGTTGTGAGAAAGGCAACGTTGTCGTCGAAATCAAAAAAATAAAAACTGCGGCCCCCCAAATGGGAATTCCGATCGCGCTCCCGCTCTCTTTTGATTGCAAGTTCCAACTGACTCATTAACGCAGTGTCTCATGATGCGACCACGAAGGCAACTTTTTGAATTTTACAATAATTTTGAATACTTATGCCCGCTTGTCGGCACTTCTGCGAACCACAGTGGCTGAAGCACTGCCTGGCGACTTGGCTTTCACGATCTCAGGAAACGGCGGCGGAGCCTTGGCTTTGGGCTTCTTTTTTGCGACAGCTTTTTTGCTTTTTTCTGCCACCAAAGTTGCCTTTTTAGTCGGAGAATTTGTCGAAGTTTTTTTGCCAGCCGCTTCGTGAGTTTGCTCGGAAACTTCCTCGTCCAACTTTTGGTTTTTCTGACCAGCAGATTTTGCTTTGGTTTTCGTCGCATTCTTTTTCGCTTTGGGAGCGACAATTTTATCGGCTAAAAGCTCAATCGCTTTTTCCAAAGTCATTTCTTCCGGAGTGGATCCTTCAGGCAGGGACACATTTACTTTTCCACATTTGATATACGGGCCATAAGGACCGCTCAAGACCTGAATCGGATCAACAGCAACTGGATGCGGCCCAAAATCTTTCAGTGGAGCCGCTTTGCCTCTGCCTTTTTTCGGCTGAGCAAATAACTCCAATGCTTTTTCAAGTGTGATCGTAAAGAGGCTTTCGGTTTTAGGAATGGAGCGATAATCACCGTCGCAAACCACAAAAGGGCCGAAGCGTCCAAGCCCAGCTTTGATATCTTTCAACAACTGTGGATGCGCACCTAATGTTTTTGGCAAAGACAACAATTCCAGAGCTTGCTCTAACTTCAAACTTTCAATCGACATGGTCGGTGGAATCGAAACACGTTTTGGTTTGTCATCAGCCGAAGTGATCTCCCCTAATTGCACATAAGGACCGTAACGACCGTTCAAAACATAAATTGGCAGACCGGATTCAGGATGTTCTCCCAAAGCATCAGCACCATTTATTTTTTGATCAATCAATTTGTCTGCAGCCAAAGCCGTCATATCGGCCGGAGATTCTGACTCAGGGATCGAAGCACAAACTTCAGCTCCATCTCGCTCAGTGCAGACATAAGCTCCATATTTTCCGACTCGAAAAGAAAATTTCTCAAGGCCATCGATTGAAATGGCTCGAGCTTCGTCGGGATCAATTTTTTCAGCCTGAGTTTCAACCTGGTTCTTCAGACCTTCTTTACCAAAATAAATGCTCTCTAAATATTTTTCTGCATTCAATTCTCCGTCGGCGATCGAATCAAGCGATCGCTCCATTTGCGAAGTGAATCCCAGATCGACAAATTTAGCTAAGTAAGTGCGAAGCAATTTGGAGACAACCATGGCCGTAAAAGTTGGAACAAGTGCTGTCGCCTGCTTCTTGACGTAACCTCGATCAATGATCGTCCCAATGATCGAAGCATAAGTCGAAGGACGACCGATTCCTTCTTTTTCCATCGTCTGAACAAGGCTTGCCTCGGTGAAGCGAGCTGGTGGCTTGGTTTCGTGTTCTGTCGGTTTCAGCTCGGCACAAGACAAAGTATCTTTGACTTTCAAAGCTGGCAGTCGAACCTCGCGCTCCAAGAGATCTGCTTCGGGATCGTCACTTCCCTCGACGTAGGCTCGCAAAAATCCGGGAAATTCGATGGTCATTCCGTTGGCTGAGAAAATAGCTTCGCCGACTGTGATTTTAGCTGAGACTTGTTTTTGTCGGGCATCGACCATCTGGCTGGCAACCGTTCGCATCCAAATCAATTCGTACAATCGAAGCTGCATTCCGCTCAAGCCCGTCGCATCTGGATCTTGAAATTCAGTACCTGCTGGGCGAATCGCTTCATGAGCCTCTTGGGCGCCTTTGACTTTTTTGGCCGCATAGCTTCGCGCTTCTGCCGGCAAATATTCTTTTCCATACTTAGCTAGAATTCCACCGCGAGCTGCTTGCAAAGCTTGGGTCGAAAGAAAGGTCGAATCGGTTCGCATATAAGTGATGAAACCTTGCTCGTAAAGTTTTTGCGCCACTTGCATGGTTTCTCGTGAGCTCAATCCCAATTTTCGATTCGATTCTTGCTGCAAAGTCGACGTGATAAATGGCGCCGCTGGTTTTCGATTGGTCGGCTTCTCTTCAACTTCGGAAACAGTCCAAGATTGGGATTCCAAAGAGGCCGCTAGTTTCTGCGCCTGCGCTCCATCCAAAATCTGAACATCTTTTCCACCGGTCAATTTTCCAGTGGTTCCGTCAAAATCTTTTCCCGTAGCGACTCGCTGGCCTTTGAGAGTCTGCAAGCGACTCTCAAAACGAACTCCAGCTTTTTCTAAATGAGCAAGGACTCCCCAGTATTGGGCTTTTTTGAATTTGATTCGCTCAATCTCTCTCTCGGTGATCATCCGAACTGCGACAGATTGAACTCGTCCAGCTGAGAGACCATAGGCCACTTTTTTCCAGAGCAAAGGCGAAACCGTATAACCGACCAGGCGATCGAGAATTCGGCGCGCCTCTTGAGCCGCAACCAAGTTGGAATCAATTTCGCGGGTGTCTTTGAGAGATTTAAGAATCGCTTCTTTAGTGATCTCATGGAAAACCATTCGCTTGGTAGGCACCTTTGGTTTCAAAACTTCTGTCAGATGCCAGCTAATGCTTTCGCCTTCTCGGTCTTCGTCCGTCGCAAGGTATAGGAAAGAAGCTTCCGCTAGTTTTTCTCTCAGGTTTTTAACGACTTTGTGTTTGTCGCGAGGGATGCAGTAAATAGGATCAAAATGATTATCGACGTTCACTCCGAGAGAGGACCACTTTTCTTTTTTTACTTTTTCTGGAATGTCTTTGGCAGATTGCGGAAGGTCTCGAATGTGACCCATGCAACTTTCGACGATATAGTCTTTCCCGAGAAACTTACGGATGGTTTTGGCTTTCGTTGGAGACTCGACGATGACTAATTTGATGCCGGCAATTTGCTGAGACTTTTCCGCAGACTCTTCTGATGAGCCGTCTGTCGATTTTTTGCCGGAAGCTTTTTTGGCCATGAAATTCCTTAGTGCGCGTGAAGTGACGTCTTTATAATATTGTCCGTCTAGCAAAAATGACGGCACCGCTTCATTCTGACAAGTCCAATTTTCGACTTGTAGCGCAAGATTGAAAATTCATGTCTCTACGCAGATTGAATAAGACGGAACTCTTTTCGTACACTGATCGAATGAAATCACTGGCGGAATTCAAATCTCGTGTCGATTTTGTTCTGACCGATATCGACGATACCCTTACAGACGAAGGTCTGCTTGGTCCCGAGGCCTATTTGGCTCTTTGGAAATTAGCCGGCGCGGGAATTCATGTGATTCCTGTAACTGGCCGACCTGCCGGTTGGTGCGAAATGATTGCGCGGCAGTGGCCAGTGGCCGGAGTGATCGGCGAAAATGGTGGATTTTATTTTCGCTACAAAGATCGAAAAATGGAAAGACACTTCGTTCATGATTTTGAAAAACAAATCGAGAACCGAAAAAAATTAGAGATGATTCAAAAAGAAGTTTTAGACACAGTTCCCGGCTCAGCAATCGCCTCGGATCAATTCTGTCGTTTCATGGATCTAGCCATCGATTTTTGCGAAGACGTCCCGAAGCTACCAAAAAACCAAGTCGATAAAATCGTCCAAGTTTTCAAAAAGTACGGAGCTCAAGCCAAAGTCAGCTCAATTCATGTCAACGGATGGTTTGGAACCTACGACAAGCTCAGCATGTCGCTCAAATTTCTCAAAGATGAATTTGGTTTGTCTGAACAACAAGCCAAAGCTCGCTGCTGCTTCAGCGGCGATTCGCCAAACGATGAACCAATGTTCACTTATTTCCCATTGAGTTTTGCCGTGGCCAATATCGCCGAATTTTTAGACGAGATCAAACACAAGCCCGGCTTCCTCGCTCAACAAAGAGGCGGCCTTGGCTTTGCTGAAATCACCGAGCAGATCTTAAAGAATCGTTAAACGATTTTCGGTCCCAATCAGTAAATGCTAATGCGGCAGGGTGAACCTCCGGCTCAAAAAACACTCTGCCATAATCACAAACAAGTATCAGAGATCTCAATGATGACTGCAACTTCTCAGCATGGTAGGCTGATTATATGAATCTAAACTTGGAATTGATTACTGACAAAGGTTCGAATTCTTCGGAACGAGTGGAATGGGTTCTCAACTATAAGAAGATCCCATTTAAATGGACAAAATTTACCGATAATCCTAGTGAAGAATACCGGAAGATAAACCCCCTGCTCCGTGTTCCTTCATTGATTGTGGATGCCAAACCACTTTCTGAATCTGTGGCGATGATTGAGTTCTTAGATGAAGCTTATCCAAAACCCTCAGTCTTTCCAAAGTCACTATGGGATCGAGCTAAGGTTCGTGAGATATGCGAAATAGTAAACGCAACTATTCATCCAGTGCAAAACTCAAAGGCTGCTGGATTTTTTATTCCTGGAATCAGCAAGACAGAAATTCGCCCCTACCGCGCAAGATGGATCGGGGAAAATCTTAAGCTTCTAGAACCACTTCTGTTTCAAACGAGCTCATTTACCTACGGCGAGACCTTCACAGCTTCAGATGTTTTCGTTGCGCCCATGTTCCGTAAAGGCCTCGAGCTTGGAATGGACGCAACGGAACTTCCTAAGTTTGTAGCACATATGCAACATTGTTTTTCTATCGATGAGATTCGGCAGGCTTGTCCTTTTGCGCTGCCAGAGATGATAAGATAATAGTCCTTACGACGAACCCAGTCCTCTATACCGCAAGTTTAGCCGAAATTTTGTCTTTATGGTTCCGCTAAAAAAAATTATATTATCGCGTTTCACTTTAATTATTTTTGGACTTACTTTTTTCCTGCTTGGAAGCAATCGAAAAGCTTTTTCTAATGAAAGAAGGAATGGCTCTTAAAAATGAACCAAACTAGCCAGAAAGCGGAACTCCAACCAGGCGTCCGAATCGGCGGCGGATAGATGATAGATAAGTTAATTCAGTAAGTTATCGGCGACTCGAGTCGTGTTATGATGGCACGAGAAAGTGAGGTCTGAGATATGGAGAAACCAAAGAGGCCTAAGCCAGGAGCAACAAAGCGTTTGCGGGAACTCTATCGAGATATTCTGAATCGACCATTTTCGCAGGAGCTTGTTGATGTTCTGAAGGAAAAGTCCAGAACCTCAGAACAAGATAAAAAGAAAATCGCGAAGGGTAATCGCGACGCGGAGCTAGAATGAACATACCTGATGGCGTTGAGCCGCTCTCGGCTATGTCATTACATTTTCAACCTCAGGCTGACAAGACGTGCTTTGTAGATACGACGGTTTTATTTTCTGTAAGCTATCCACTTGATTACTTCCATGAAGAAATAGATATAGCTTTCAATTTTTTATCTAAAATTGGCGGGTCGATTTTCACGAACGTCAATGTGCGAGCAGAATTCCTAGAAAACCACAGGCGAGTGCTAATCGCTGAGTGTCTTATCGACTTACTTGAAGACAAAGAAAAAGAACTCGATGGCATTTTAGTTGAAAAGCTAAAATCACATCGGACTTCGTATCGAAGAAAAGTAGCTGAACAGAAATCCGCAAAGCTTGAAGTTCAGCAAATCAAGATTTTCAGGCAACTCTTAAGCTTGCACGAAGGTCCCAATGGAAACGGCTGGGAGCTTTTTTGTCGCGATCGCCTTCAGGGACAGATTGAGAGAATTTGGGATGCAACAGAGGGAGAATTAGGTCTAAATTCAATTTCCCTGAGATCCGAAGATAAAAATCAATATCTGAATTCAACCCCTGATTGGCGAGATGCGACTTCCCTCATCGGTCGCTACGGTATTGCTTCTGTTGATGCGATGATTTTGAATATGTTTTTGTGTTCGAAGATTCCTGCGCTCCTGACGGCAGATCTCGAGATGGCAGAGTGTGCCGCTAAAGAGTCAAAGGGAACAAAAAAAGTATTCGCTCCCGACAGTTTATTCGATTCCTCATTCTAATCTCCGAGCTCCTACTTTTTGCCAAATCTCTACTTGGGTAAATTATTTCTTAGCTTGAGCAATTCCAGTCAGTGCTGCGAACGGATTGTTGAATGGATTTCCTGGAGGCTTGCCCTGTGGACGAGTGTCTCTCGAAGACCCGCCTCCGCCCGAAGCTCGAGCTGTTGGTGCTGCCGCTGCTGCTCCTGGTCCGCTGGTGCGAGGACCTGGCGTCGGCTTCAATGCCACCGCAGCAGGCGCAGCTTTGCCACGGCCGCCACCATTTGCTTTTCCAACCTTGCGTGCCGATGCTTGCTCTTCTCGTTTTTCTCGCGAGTCATTCATCTTCGCATGGCGTTCCGGAGTCGCATCTAATTTCATGGTCAGTGAAATCTGATTTTTTTCTGTGTCGACAGCCAATACTTTGATTGAGACAAAATCTCCAGGATTGACGACTTTGCGTGGATCTTCGACGAATTTATGCGAGAGCTCAGAGATGTGAACCAAACCGTCTTGATGAACTCCGATATCGACGAAGGCTCCGAAGTTGGTGACGTTAGTGACGACTCCAGGGCAGATCATGCCTTCTTTTAAATCTTTCACTTCAAAAATATCATCTCTGAACTGAAATACTTTGAAAGGATCACGCGGATCTCGCCCCGGCTTTTCCAATTCTTTGACGATGTCATCAAATGTAAATTCACCAATCACCGAAGCCCATTTGCCTCTCAGTGGAAGCAGTTTTTTTGCTCCATCACCGACTAATTCTGTGATTGGAACTCCCAATTCGCCTGCCATATCTCGAACAGCCGTGTAGCGCTCAGGATGAATGCCAGTCGAGTCCAAGAAAACTTTGCCCTGTTGAACTCGCAAGAATCCGGCAGCCTGCTCGTAAACCTTCGCAGAGAATTTCGGTACTTTCAGAAGCTCGCTTCGATCTTGGAACAAAGTTTTTTTGCGTGTCTCAATGATATTTTGCGCGAGAGCCGGCCCAATTCCAGAAACATATGAAAGCAAAGAAGCTGAGGCCGTGTTCAACTCAACTCCGACACTGTTCACGCAGCTCTCGACGACCGCTTCCAATGATTTTTTCAGCGAGGGCTGACTGACGTCGTGTTGGTACTGTCCGACGCCGATGGATTTTGGATCGACTTTGACCAACTCAGAAAGTGGATCTTGCAGGCGACGAGCGATGGAAATCGCGCCCTTGACCGTGAGATCCAGTTCTGGAAATTCCTGTCTTGCGATTTCAGAGGCCGAGTAAACCGACGCGCCGGATTCGCTGACCATGACAATGGGAACTTCTTTGCCGATTTCTTTGAGAATTTTGCGCATGAAAATTTCGGCCTCACGGCCTGCGGTTCCATTGCCCACTGCAATCGCTTCAATTTGAATTTGCTTCATCACTTCAGTGAAAAGAGTTTTGGCTTTTTGCTCAGCCCCTTCACCCAAGATTTGCATGACCGTGTGGGAAATAAAATTTCCAGATTTATCGACCAAAGCCACTTTGCAGCCTGTGCGAAGTCCCGGATCGACTCCCAAAACAACTTTCGCTCCATAAGGCGACCCCAAGAGCACTCGTTTCACATTTTCAGCGAAGACTTTGATCGCATCTTCGTCAGACTTTTCTTTCAGCAGGCGATGCATTTCATTGGTGATCGATGGCAATACGTAAACGCTCAAGGCTAACTTGGCGGCCGTTTTCAGAAAACTTCCAGTGGCATTGTCAGGCGTTGTGGTTGCAAAGCGTTCATACTGTGAGAGCAAAATTTCATCTTCGGAAGTGATATCCACCGACAGCTCTTCTTCTTGCCAACCCCGGCGCATAGCCATGTAGCGGTGGCTTGCTTTTGAATCCAAGAGAGATTTCACAGATTCTTCAAATTCAGCATACATTTCATATTTCGAGTGAGGCTTGAAACCTTTGGCACGCTTGGAGCCAATCTTTCCTTTTTCGATATAATTTTTTTGCACGGCCGCTCGCAATTCAGCATCGTTGGCGATCTTTTCGACCAAAATGTCCTGCGCGCCTTTGAGGGCCAAATCATAACTGGCGATTCCAGCTTTGAGATTGAGGAAGTCTTTGGCTTTTACTTCCATCGTTGCATCGTCTTTCAACTTGCTGTGACCGACGTCCCAAATCCAGTTTGCTAAAGGCTCCAAGCCGGCGTCTCGGGCGATGGTTGCTTTGGTTTTCTTTTTCTTTTTGTAAGGTCTGTAAATTTCTTCGAGCTCGCCGAGATCCCAGCTTTTCTCAATTCGCTTTTTTAATTCGTCTGTTAGATTTCCTTGCTCGCCAATCTCTTTGACGAGAAATGCTTTTCGCTTCGTCACTTCTTGATAAGTTTCGTTCGCATCGATCACGGCACGAATCTGCACTTCGTCGAGATTACCGGTTTTTTCTTTTCGGTAGCGGGCAATAAAAGGAACCGTGGCTCCTTCAGCTGCTAACTCGAGAACGGCTTCGGCCGATCGGGCCGGCACGTTGGAAGTATGCTTCGACAAATAACTCGCAAGAGCTTGTTCCATGGATCAACTCCGTTTGATAAATAAAACCAACTGCAAAGAAGGTCTTTTCAAAAATGTACTCAGAGATTTCATCAGAATTTCTTATTTGTGTCGATACATGATCAGACCATGCGAGGGATCATAAGGAGAAACCCCGACCGTCACTTTGTCGCCAACCACGACTCGAATATTAAAACGTCGCATTTTACCGCAGAGTTTCGCCTGAATTTCGACGCTGTTGTCCAACATGACCTTGTAAAGGCCGCCAGCCAAAGCATCCACTATTTTACCATCTAATTGTGCTAAATCGTCTTTTGCCATGTGCGAATGTTTTACGCCAAGCTTGAGGGGACTTGCAATCAAAAAAGCCAATCACCTGGCTCCTGATGACTGCCTAGCTTGATTTATAATTACTGATCAACATTTTAGGCCCGTTCTCAAAAAGAACTTCCAGTCGATCATTTTGAACATTGATAATGTAACCCCAGCCTAAGACCTTATGTTGCAGTGGCTTTCCCGCTTCATAAACCGAGGACATGCTGTAAGGAAGTGCTTTCTCGGCGCCATATTTTTGCTTGTAGTCTGTCCACTTTTTCAACTCATCAGCGGTGGTTTTCTCAATGGCTGCAAGAGCTGCTTTTTCTCGCTTACCAATTTTTGCAACCGCAGGGGGCTTTACGACGGCTGCCGGCTTTTCAATTTCCACTATGACTTTAGGAGCGGCTGATTTTTTAGCTGGCTTCTCACTGACTTCTTTTTTGGGAGCGGCTGATTTTTCTTTTTTAGCAGCCGGTTCTTTTGCTTTTTTTTCTGGCTTGGCTTCCACTGCCTTTTTGGGTTTGGCTTTTTCTTTCGAAGATTTTTTAGCTTCTGCCTTCGTTGATTTTTTAACGGTTTTTGCCATAAATAGGAAACCTCCAAACAAGAGTGAAACGAAAATCAATTTATTTGCTTCTCGTATACAACTTCGCTTAACTATCAGACAAACTCTAGGTTCATTTCTTTTGCGGAGCAGCAGATGCCATCAATTTCTCCAGTTTTAGCCACTCAAATCATTCAAATCTGCGAGAATCCGCAATTTGCCCAGTTTCTCAAGATTGTGAAAAGAGCCGATGACAGCCACAGCGATCAGGTTTGCGAACCCCAATTGGCAAAAAAGAACTGTTTGTGTTTTGTTTCGACGAAAGATCAGCTCGGCGCCGCCCTCAAGGGGCAGGCTTCGATTGTGATTGCCCTGGCCAAACTGGAGGTGGATAGCATTCAGTTTCCAAACTCCGTCGCACTTTTCTCTGCAGCGAGCATTTCTGCTGCGATGGTTCTCATTCTACCGCTCTTCGATCCGAAAAAATCGATTTTCCCGGTTGGCATTCATCCCAGTGCCTCGATCGACCCGAGTGCTAAGATCGGCAAAGCTGTGCACATTGGCGCCTTTGCTGTGATTGGCCCCAAAGTTCAAATTGGCGATTATGCTATCGTCGCAGCGCAAACAGTGGTCGAAAAGTCCGCTCAGATTGGCCATCATACCTTGCTTCACTCGCATGTCTTTATCGGCAGTCGCTGTATCGTTGGTCATCACTGCGAAATTCATCCTCACACCAGTCTTGGCTCCGATGGCTTTAGTTATGTTCAAGGTCCCGATCAAAGGAGAAATAAAATTCCTCAATTGGGAATTGTTGTCTTGGAAGATTTTGTCGAAGTCGGATCTCAATGTGCATTTGACCGCGCCACTTTGGGCGAGACTCGGATTGGTGAGGGAAGCAAGTTCGATAATTTATGCCATGTAGCTCACAACTGCCGCATCGGAAAAAACAATGTTTTCGCGGCAGGCTTTGCGATCGCTGGCTCGAGCGAAGTCGGCGACAATTGCACTTTTGCCGGCGGCGTCCTGATTGCTGACCATGTGAAGGTAGGAAGTGGAATCATGGTCGGAGGCAAAGCTGGAATCACCAAAGACGTCTCTGTCCCTGGCGCCTACACTGGTTATCCTTTGGAGCCAATCAAAGATGGAATGAAAACAATCGCCAACCTTGCAAACCTGACAAAAATGCGCAGACAGCTTCACAAAATAACAAAACTTTTAGGCCTAAAAGATGAGGACGGAAAATGATCAGCCCTGAAGTCTACAAGATTTTTCACTTGATGGGATTTGCATTTCTCTTTTTAGGCTTGGGCGGAGTTCTTTTTTCTTTTGCTTGCACCGCCAATGTGAAAAGCAATGTCCGCTCGGCAGGATTTCTGTGCCACGGTGTAGGACTTCTGTTGATGGTCGTCAGCGGATTCGGGATGGCTGCGAGACTGGGATTTCTCAGCACTTTTCCTGCTTGGCTTTATGGTAAATTAATCATCTGGATCATTCTGGGCTTAAGTATTTCTTTGGCCAAAAGAAAAGCCCAGTGGTTACCGGGCTTGCTTTTATTCTGGGGTTTGCTCGCGGGAGCTGCAGCAAGTTTGGCGATACTTAAACCCTTTTGAAATTGAGAACAGAGAATACTCTAGAACATTGAATATTTTAAAAAACGGCACTCCAAAGGGCCATTGTATAAAAAGTGTTTTCGTGTCGATTTTAATTTCAAATCCATGATCAGATCTTTGTTTCCAGAAAGAATCCAAGCATCCCAACCTTTGAATCGATGCTTTAAAGTGAATCCCAAATCCTTGTAAACATCTTTGAGCATATCTTCCTCGCCCAATCGCGCTCCATAAGGGGGATTGGTGATAATCAAACCCTTCTCAACTGGTGGCGCGAGTGTGGAAATCGATTCGTGCGAGAACTCGATCACATGATCGACGCCGGCTCGCTTGGCATTGTCTTTCGCCATCTGCAAAACTTTGCGATCGATATCATAGCCATACAACTTGAAATCAAGCTCTGGAAGCTCTTGATCCGCGGCCTCATCCAAAACTTTTCCCCAAACGTCTGGATCAAAATTTTTCAAATGCACAAATCCAAACTGTTTGCGGTTGGATCCGGGCGCTACTTTCAAGGCCATCATGGCAGCTTCAATCAATATGGTGCCAGATCCACACATCGGATCCACAAGCGGAGTTTTTTGATCCCAGTCTGCAAGCTTCACCAATCCTGCCGCAAGATTTTCTTTCATCGGCGCTAAGCCCGCTTCTTTTCGGTAGCCACGAAAAAATAAAGAGTCACCGCTCGTATCGAGCATCACATGAAATTGGTTTTTGATTCCTTTGATATGAATTTTCAGATGCG
>JAYUCD010000146.1:0-3889 GCA_043740515.1 Bdellovibrio sp.
CCTCAGCCCCCAAGGGTTTCTGCGCGTCACTCCATGTGCCGGTGCTGCGGTTGGCGGGGTGGCGCACGATCTCCACGCTCAGACCATGGGCCTGTTCGATGGCTGCGGCGCATTTGCCGCCTGTCAAAAGGGAATCGACAGCGCCAAGTCTGATGGTCGCAAGACCGTGATGGCTCGCGATATCGTTATCGATCACCTCTAAATTGCGAGCTTTTTAAAAAGGCCAGCAAGAATTTTTTGTTGAAATTTAAATGGAGTTCCTCAGGAGCTCCATTTGTTTTTGGCACCTAGGTTTTTTGAATCAATTTTTGTAAATCTTCCCAGGATATAATTGCAACACCAAGACTTTCTGCTTTGGCCAACTTCGAACCCGGATCTTCACCCGCCACTAAATAATTGAGCTTAGAAGAAACCGAGCTGAGAATTTTTCCTCCGTTTTGCTCGATCAAATCTTTGGCCTCATCTCTTTTTACACTCAACGTACCCGTGATCAGAAAACTTTTTCCGGAAAGCACGCCACCTTTGTTTCGCGAGGGGGCGGAAACTTCGACTCCGGATTTGATCAACTTGTGAACCTCTTGCACCAAGGTTTTTTTAGCAAGCCATTCCAGTATTGAGCTTGCGACTTTGGGGCCGATATCGGGAATTTCTAAGAGCTCAGCCTCACTCGCATTGAGAAAGTGCTCCACAGTCAAAAAATGATCAGCTAAGGATTTTGCCGTTTGCTCTCCAACGAACCGAATGCCTAATGCAAAAATTAATCTTGGCAGATTGGTATTTTTGCTCGACTGAATGGAAGCCAAAATATTATCTGCTGACCTTTCTCCCTGACGATCGAGATTAAGGATTTGCTCTTTTTTTAACCGATAAAGATCAGAAAAGGAATGAACCAAACCCTCGTCGACAAAAGTTTCTATCAAGCGATCGCCAATTTTATCCAGATTCATTGCACGACGAGCGACGAAATGCTTGAGGGACTCTTTGAGAATTGCAGGGCACAAGAGATTCACACAACGAGTGATCACTTCGCCTTCGACTCGGGTCACCTTGGATTGGCAGATCGGACACTTGCTAGGAATAAGAAAAGGCTCGGAATTTTTTGGACGTTTGGAAATCACGACGGAAACGATTTCTGGAATCACGTCGCCGGCTCTTTGCAAAGTCACCGTGTCTCCGATTCGAATGTCCTTACGCTCGATTTCTTCTTGATTGTGAAGTGTCGCGTTTGTCACCGAAACCCCGCCGACCCGAACAGCTCGCATGATGGCAACTGGGGTCAAGGCTCCTGTTCGACCCACTTGAACCACAATGTTTTCCACAACTGTTTCAGCTTGTTCAGGTTTGTATTTCGCAGCCGCCGCCCAGCGCGGACTTCGGGCCACAAATCCGAGATCCTCTTGAAGAGCTAAGCTATTTACTTTGAGAACAATTCCATCAATATCAAACGGCAATTTGTGCCGAAGGGTTTCAATCTCGTGGTAATACTGAATTGCTTCTTCGGGCCCTCGACAGACTCGACGAAGCTTGGTTTTTTCCAAGTCTTGAACCACCGGCAGGCCGACTTCCGCAAAATAGTTTTCTAATTCCTCTTGAGTTGCAAACTGAATTCCTTCAATTACACCTGGCGCGTATGCAAGAAACCGCAAGGGTCTCGAAGCTGAAATTTTAGAATCCAACTGACGAACAGTTCCTGCCGCCGCGTTTCGAGGATTAGCAAATGTGGCCTGACCACTTTCTTGTTGAGATTCATTCAATTTGAGAAAATCATCTTTAAACATCAAAGCTTCGCCGCGAACTTCAAAAACTTGCGGCGGATTTTCGCCTTTCAAGCGAAGTGGAATCGAGCGGATTGTGCGAATATTTTCAGTGACGTCTTCGCCGGTTGTCCCGTCCCCTCGGGTCAGGGCGCGAATAAAAATTCCATTTTCATAAATCAACTCAATTGCCAGCCCATCGAACTTAGGCTCACAAAAATACTCGACTGTTTTATCACTCTTCAGTGCCTTGCGGACTCTCTGATCAAAATCCAAAATATCTTCTGGCGAATAAGTATTCGAAAGCGAAATCATCGGAGTTCGATGCTGGCCCTTTTTGAAGCTATCCAGCGCTTGGCCCCCGACTCGTCGAGAAGGAGAGTCTGAGCGATCCAATTTCGGATTCTCTGCCTCAAGCTTGATAAGTTCGGTATAGAGCTGATCATATTCAAAATCGGAAATGCTGGGACGATCGAGCGCATAGTATTCATGGTCATGTTTTGAAATCAATTTTTTCAGTTGTTCGTAGCGTGCACTCATGACGAGAAACATACCTGGAGCGCAGCGCAGAAATCCAACATTTCTTGTATATGCCTCGCCGATTGTTTAGAAGTGATTTTCCTCTCTCTAGGAGTTCTCATGATTGACCAAAAAACGATCGAACACATTGCAAAGCTGGCTCGCCTCTACGTCAGCGATCAAGAGGCAAAGGCCTACAGCCAGCAACTCTCAAAAGTCCTGGACTATTTCGAACAAATTTCCAAAGTTAAAACTGATGGAGTGGAGCCGCTGGTCACGCCATCTGATGTGCAATCCTTCTGGCGAGCCGATGTGGCAAAAAAAGAGTTATCAGCTGAAGAGCTCGTGGCAAATGCTCCGCAAAAAACAGGCAACCTTTTCACAGTTCCGCCGGTGGTGTAAAATGGATCTGAACACAGCAAGCTTCAAACAAATTTCTCAAGCAGTGAAAACAAAGAAAGCCAGCGCTCTCGAAGTGACCCAACACTTTCTAAAGCGCGCCAAGGCTCTCGATTCAAAATTGAACTCCTACATCACCTTTAATGAAAAAGCTGAAGATGAGGCAAAGTCTTTAGACGCACGAATTGCCAAAGGCGAAACCCTCGGTGCAATGGCCGGAGTTCCTTTTGGAATCAAAGATATGTTTTGTACCAAAGGTCTCAAAACAACGGCTGGCTCACGCATTCTTGAGAATTTCGTTCCTCCCTATGACTCGACAGTCGTCGCAAAACTAAAATCGGCGGGCATCACCATTCTGGGAAAATTAAATCAGGACGAGTTCGCCATGGGATCTTCCAATGAAACTTCCTTTTTTGGCCCAACCAAAAATCCGTGGAATACAGCTTTTGTCCCGGGCGGCTCGAGCGGCGGATCGGCCGCGGCACAAGCGGCAAGATTAGCAGCCGGCACAGTCGGCACTGACACCGGGGGATCCATTCGCCAACCCGCCAGCTTTTGCGGAATCGTCGGAGTCAAGCCAACCTACGGCCGAGTCAGCCGCTACGGAATTGTTTCCTACGCGTCGTCTTTGGATCAAGCGGGCCCGATGGTTTCTTGCGTGGAAGATGCAGCACTCACTTTGGAAGTGATCTGCGGTCGTGATGAAAGAGATGCAACAACCTCCAATCACGAGGTTCCGAAATTTTCTGAAAATTTAAAAGAAGATCTCAAGGGTTTCAAAATCGGATTGATGAAGCAATACATGGTCGCAAGTCTGCACCCCGATGTGCAAAAAACTTTAGATCACGCGATTGAAACTGTGAAAAAGCGCGGAGCTCAAATTGTTGAGGTTTCTGTTCCTCTCACAGAGCAAGCAGTGCCGATGTATTATTTAATTGCTTCTTCAGAAGCATCGAGCAACTTGGCTCGTTATGACGGTATCAAATACGGCCACCGAGTGAAAATGGATTCGATGGCCGGCATGGACCTCGATGATTTTTACATGCGAACTCGCGGCGAAGGATTCGGCCCCGAGGTCAAACGTCGAATCATGCTGGGAACCTATTGCCTATCAACCGGTTACTACGATGCTTATTATAACAAAGCCTGCCAAGTCCGCCGCCTGATGCGAGAGCAATACGTCGAGGCCTTCAAGAGCTGCGATGTGATCTTGAGCC
>JAYUCD010000147.1:0-5679 GCA_043740515.1 Bdellovibrio sp.
GTCTCTTCGCGGTTCCGATCAATGAACCGGCGGGTGGCAAATCTCAGATTCAAGAATATCTCGATTCTTACAATGGCTCAGGAATCCAGCACGTCGCGCTTCTAACGGAAGATATTGTGAGCTGTGTGGAAAATTTGAAAAAGACTCAGGTAGATTTTTTATCTCCTCCACCTGAGGCTTATTACAAAATGCTCAAAGACCGCTTGCCGCAGGTTTCTGAAGAAGTGGATCTTCTGAAAAAAAATGCAATTTTGGTGGACGGCGATCATGACGGATATCTGCTACAAATTTTCTCGAAGAATATCATTGGTCCCATTTTTTTTGAAGTGATCGAAAGAAAAGGCCACGAAGGCTTTGGCAACGGAAATTTCCAAGCTCTCTTCGATGCCATCGAGCAAGATCAGCGCGAAAGAGGCTATCTCTGATTCCTTACGCTTTTTTTCCTGAGAATTTGAAATCCAATCTGCTTGAACAGGGTTTGTTGCTTGCAGAGCCTGAGCGCGGTCAGCCTTTGAGCGAAAGCTTTGCGATGAAGCTGGCGATTCAGGAAGCTTATCGAGGTTTGGGTGCCGTGAGCCCGAATCCTTTGGTGGGCTGTGTGATCCTTGATTCGAAGGATCGATTTTTGGCCAAGGGATTTCATGCCCGCTACGGTGGAGCCCATGCCGAGGTCAATGCGTTGGTTGGACTTTCCACCGAAGAGCTTCAAGGCGCGAAAATATTTGTAACTTTGGAACCTTGTGCTCACGAAGGAAAGACTCCTTCCTGTGCAAAGAATTTGGCAAATCTTCCGCTGAGGGAAGTGATTTACGGTCTTGTCGATCCCAACCCACTAGTAGCCGGTCAGGGCTTAGAAATTTTAACGGCAGCGAAGATCATAGTGCGTCCATTCGTGGAATTTGAAATCGAACTCAAACAGCTTTGCGAACATTTTCTCTGGAATATGCTTCAACAGAAAGTTTTTGTTTCAGCTAAAGTAGCGACTTCGTTAGATGGCCAACTGGGTTTGCAAACAGGCGAAAGTCAGTGGATCACGGACGAAACCTCTCGAGCTGTGGCGCATGTGTTGAGAGCTGCGCATGATGGCTTATTGATTGGTTCGAATACTTTGCGAATTGATAATCCTTCCTTAAATATCCGCTCCGATTATTTTCCGAAAAGAAAAAATAAAATCATCATTTTAGATTCAGATGCGCTTTGCCTTGCCGAAGCTTGTAAATATAAATTTGTTCAGTTTCATGCACCAGAAGATGTTTACTTTGCAATTTCAGATCAGATTTCTTCGCCTCCGAATCCTTGGGGAGCGCAGGTGATTTTCTTGCCCGTGAAGAATCAAAACCCGGCTTCTGGACTGGATCTTAATATTCTTTTAGCGATGCTGTGGCGCGTTGGCATTCGATCTCTTCTCGTCGAGGGTGGAGCTCATACGCTCAGTTCCTTTATAAACGAAATGATCGTTCAGAGATTGTATCTATTTCAAGCGCCTATGATCCTAGGAGCCAAGAGTGGCAAGCCTTGGTCAGAACAGGTTAGTATCAGTTCTATGTCTGATCGCACTTCTCTCAAAGATCCTCAATTTCTTCATTTGGCGCAAGATCAATTGATCACGGGGATTTTGAATTGATGTCTAGCAAGCCTCCGTCCCGCGGGAAAATCGAAAATAAAAATGACAGCTTTGTTCAAGGTCTGAAAACAGAATGGAATCTTTTTTGGGAAACCATTCTTGGAGATGAGGAAGAGACAGGCGATGGAAAGTCTGAATTAAATCTTCAGAGCAAAGATCCGTTTGTGACAGGCAAGCTTGAAACTTTGAGTTTAGAAAAAATCAAGGCCATCACCAAAGCTTTGTCCGAAGATCGTAAAACTTTGAATCAAAGGCTTGAGGCCGTAAATAAACAGGTCGAAGTGAGCACGGAAAAATTGGAGAGCCTTCGACTGGTCAGTGGAGAGCAAGATGAAACAATGCAATCGATTCATCAGCTCACGGATTTGGGCCAGAATCTTTCAGAGCAACTCAACCGAATCAACGATCGCCTTAAGCTAGCAAGAGCTCAAGAAGATTCGATCAAACAGTCCCAGCGGGATCTTTAATCTTTTTTCGCATTTCATTGTACTCGCGAAGTTTTCTCGTGCTCTGGTGTAAGACAATTTCAAGCATGCGAAGTTCTTTGGTGTTTGGAACATTCTGAAGAAGCATGCGCTTTAGCACGGCGTAAACATTCACTTTGCGATTTTCAATTTTGAAACCCATCTCAGTGAGCCAGGTTTGCAAGGCCTTTTCAGGAAAAACTGTTTCGCGAGTTGCCGATCGGGGAGCTTGCTGGCCTTCTAATCTGGCAATTTCGCCGCCCCAATTTAATCTCAAAGTATAAAGTGCTAGCAGGACAGCCTGAGCTAAATTTAAACTTGTGTTGTCCCCAAAAGTTGGAATGCTGCACGAGAAATGGGTCAGCTCTAAATCTTCCGCAGACAGTCCCCAATCCTCCGGCCCAAAAATAAAATAAACATTCAGTGAAGGCTGAGATTTTTTTTTCATCTCAGGATGCTCACTTTCGAGCCAGTTTAATGTTTCAGCAAGATCGCGAACCTGTCGATTTTTTCCGTCTCTGGCGGTGAGCGAAATTCGAATTCCATCCGGCTCAGCCGACAAAAACTGATCCCAAGAGGAATAGACAGTGCGGTTTTCAAGACATTTTTGGCCAGAAGCGGCTGCTTGGTGTGCCTTCAAAGTGATGTCACACTTGGGATCGATCAGTATAAGCCGTTGAGCGCCCATGTTGGCCATTGAACGTGATGAAGCTCCAACGTTGGAGTCATACAAGCTTCGGACGAGGACAACATGAATTTGAAATGCTCTCATGAACTGAAGGCTATAGCTGCGCCGCTAGCAAAAGTCCATCGGCAATCATGCCCCGAGTTTGCGGGTGTATCTCCTGGAGAGCCTGAAGCTCCGCCGATATTCTTTGAATCAGATTCTTGGCTTTAGGGGCTCGTTGGACCAGAAGCTCAAAGCATTCAAGCAGGAGCAGCCAGTCCTTTGGAAACTTTTCCTGATGAGTTTTGAGCAAAGCCTGGATTGAATTTTCAAGCTCCGAAGAAGCGAATGATTTCTCTCGCAGGTCGCGAATTTTTTGATAGTGGCCCAAAAGTTCATTTTCAGATTCGGAAGCTTGCCTTCTTGAGACACGGCGAGCGACGAAGCTATCGGTTTCACCAAAGGCTCCTCGGTCGGCAGGGCCTCCAAAAACAGAGACCACTTTTTCTCCGATGGCTAAATCATAAACTCCCCAAGCAGGTTCGAATAAATTCTCATTTTTAAATTGGACACTGCAATTTTCAAAACTGAGAAGAATCAACTGTCCATTCATTTCGAGGTGATTTTTGAGGAGACCTTTGACACGGACTGCACTTTGAAAAACCAGATCGACCATTTTGTTTTCCTGCGTGAGGATCGAAGACCAGGTTTGGTTTTTCAAAGGACCCAGAGCTGTGCCGTAGCCAGACGAATGGTAGGATTTGTTGTGCCCTGGCAGTTCAACATCCCGATAGGCCAGCTGACTGGGACCTTCAAATTTCAAATAGGCCATTTCATTTTTACCGTCGGCAAGTAAAACATCCGAGCAACGTCCCGAAATCTGCAAGCCTGAATCGAGCTCGATGGTGTTCACAGTCTTTGCCTGGATGGCTTTGCGGACTGAATCCAATCCACCTTTTTGGTAAGCCATCGTCTTGGCCAACTCGTTCAACACCTCAGTCATATTTTGAAAATTCGAGGCAACATACAATTGAGGCTGAGGTTCCGTGATATCGTAATTTGTTTCAATGCACTTGAGACTGAGCGGAATTTTTTTTACTTTTTCGCTCAGACAGTGCTTTGATTCCTCGACAGATGAGAGCAGTCCGGCGCCGATGATTTTAGGATTTTTTAGATCTCCGATGAGGCCATACTCTGCTGTCCACCAGTTCATTCGCCCAAGAAGCGATGCTTCGGAAACGAAAGAAATTGTCTGAATCGTTGCTTCCAGATTTTTTTGCGCTTCATCTACTTCGGTTTCGCTTGAATCTGGATGCTCTTTCAGATCTGAAAGCAATCGGATGGCTTCGTAGAGCGCCAGATCCTCACTACTGAGCAAGGCTTTTCGGGCGACCTGAGCATAGGTTTGAAGGTACTGCGAAAATTCTGGCTGAATGAGAATCGGAGCGTGCCCAGCGGCTTCGTGGACAATGTCTGGAGCAGGCGTGTAGGTCAGATGTTCAATTGAGCGCATAGCCGAGGCGATTGGCAGAACTCCCAAGGATTGCAATTCCATAAAGGCCGCTGGCGGAATAAAGCCGCTGACAGGAAGAGCCCGCCAGCCAAATTTTTCCAGCTTGGCGCTGATATCTTCGATCCGAGGAATTCGTTCGATTTCGATTCCGGTTTTTTCAAGGCCTTGCAAATAAGAGCCATGCGCATGAATTTTAAGAAAATTTCGCAGCTGTCTCAAAACATAGCGCCAGCAAGCTTGGTCGATCGGTGTGTATTGATCGTAGTCTTGCTCAACCATATATTTTTGCAAGTGGGCAGGCAGCTCAGCCGAATTTTTTTTCATAGCACCGGATCTTCAGTCTGAAGATAATTTTGAATGTAATCCTGAACGCCTTTTTCGAGACTCCATTGGGGCGCAGACATTCCGGCCTTCAGCCACTTGCTCATATCGGCTTCGGTGAAGTACTGGTACTGGCCCCGCAAATTTTCCGGCATCTCAATGTATTGAATCGCAGGCTTTTTTCCCAGCGCCGAGAATGCTGCCAAGCCGAGAGAGTTCCAGGTCCGCGCCTTACCGAAACCCATATTGTAAATTCCGTTCGTGGGTTTTTTTTGCATCAGCTCGAGCATCCAGCTTGTAACATCTTTCACATAGACGAAATCTCGCATCTGCTCGCCGTCTTTGTATTCGGGAACATAAGATTTGAAAAGCTGAAGCGAAGCGGTTTTCTGAATCTGATGAAATGCTTTAAAAGGGACACTGGTCATCGAACCTTTGTGATACTCGTTGGGCCCGTAGACATTGAAAAATTTCAGCCCATACCAGTGATTGGGAGTCTTGGATTGTTTCACAGCCCAGCGATCAAATTTGACTTTGGATTCCCCGTAGAGATTCAAGGGACGCAATTTTTCCGATTCGATCCTGTCGTCGTAACCGAGCTCACCCGCACCATAGGTTGCAGCACTGCTCGCATAAATCAAATTTTTCTTGTGAAGTGCACACCACTCGAAAATTTTCTGCGTGTATCCAGTGTTTGTTTCCCAAAGAAGATCTGCGTTGGTTTCAGTCGTCGATGAGTTAGCACCCATGTGAATGATCCATGAAACTTTTTCGATGGCTTCAGCCGTCTGCAAAAAATCCCAGAGCTGATCTTTCAACAAGAAGCGGTCTATCTTTTTTTTGCGAAGGGGTTCAGGGCGATCCTCGCGAGAGATCAAATCGACAACTGCAATCACAGGAATTTGTAAGAACTTCAAGGACGTTAAGTTCGGGCAGGGCTTGGGCGACCTGTTTGCCGATGCTTATGGTGCCGATGTAAAACAACGCCGCGCCATACGCTGCGGTTTCGTTTCTACCAATAGCATCAGCCAAGGCGAACAGGTCGGTGTGCTGTGGTCATGGATGATGGCTCAGGGCGTCAGCATCCGAT
>JAYUCD010000148.1:0-7509 GCA_043740515.1 Bdellovibrio sp.
TGGCGTTCGCTTCAGCAGAACCAGATAATGCACCTACGGGTGGCGCCGTGGTTGCTACAGGTTGTGTCGAATGCTCCATCAATGCATCGAGCGCACCCATCAACGCCAGTAAGACCCATAAATCCAGTGATCAATACGATTCCTATTTGCCCGCCGACGCAGGCTCCACACCAGGGGCTGCAACAAAATCAACCAACGGAACTCAGTAGCAAACGGCTTTGTTGGCAATCCCTCTAAAGATCGTCTGCTTGGAGAGACAATTTTTGCCCCGCTTGCTTCACCTTAACAGCGTCTCAGATTGAGACAGTCTCAAGCCCTCGAATAGAGGGCTTTTTTCGTGGAGACGAGGGGCTCTTCATTGGCATAGGCTTCGCTATTACATTCTATGAGAATGTCCTCAACAGAAGGAGCGTCTTATGAAAACTGTTATTTTGTCTTTGTTCGCTTTGCTGATGGTGTCTACGTCGGCTCATGCCGATGCGACTTGTAAGAACAAGTCGAATGATTCCATTTTTAAATCTAGAAAACACGCGAAGCTCGCCGCATCCTCAGCCACAAAAACTGAACCTGCTGTTCGAGCCAACGCGACCAAATAGTTTTTGGATGAACGTTATTTCGAGCTGCGCTTGAAATCTAAATTCAGGCGCCCAGCTTTTTGAGTCGAACTGTCATGACTAAAAGTTTGACTGATAAAATCGGTGCTAACTTTGGTGGCATTTCGGATTGCTAGAATCGCACCTGATGAGACATCTTTTAAGTAATTCGGAATTGTCGAAGTCTGAATCCAAGTGTGAGCCTGGTTTTCGATGGTCACATTTCCAACTCGCATCTGCAAACCAACCGTCACCACAATTGCAATAACCAATGACTTTAGAACAAACATCATTTCAGGCATGTTTGACTTCTCTCCTTTGAGTTTCAAGTTGCTTTAATACGATTGATAAACTTTGTTTGGTGAAGGGCTTTTTCAAGAAAGCTTTGCAGCCCTTTTTCATCGCCAGTTGCAATGTCTTCTCATCATCCATGCTTGAACAAGCGATGATTTGCACATCTGGCAAAATTTCTAGAATTCTCTCGGTAGCTTCGGTGCCATTGAACTGAGGCATGACTAAATCCATGATGATAATTTCAGGTCGCATTTCAAATGCCAAATCAATTGCCTGTTGGCCATTGCAAGCTTCAGCAACCACATAATAGCCCAAGGCTTGGCAGGCATTTGACAAAAGCTCACGCACAAATCCGGCATCATCGGCAATCAGAACTCTGTAACTCATCATTTGATTTTAGTATTTTATCGAACAAACCGCCATGAAGTGAAGGGAAACTCGACAAAGGTTTATGTGCGAAAGGATCGCTCGAATCACTGTCCCCAGCGATATCCAAAGGAAAGCAGAAAAAAGGTGTTTTCAACTGTCACACCTTTGGGCTTTAATCCTGTTTCTGGGTCGGCGGTGGTCGCTTGACCACCGAATTGGTTTTTTTCAAAAGAGGTGGTGAGATCCCAAACGATCTGGTTTTGCCGAGACATCTTGAACTCTCCACCAATTATAACATCCAGGCGATTGGATTCACCCGACGAACCAGAGGATGCGCTCAGTCCTGTGTCCATTTCCATGTGACGAATCCGTGGGATAAATTTGCCACCCAAAATCCAAGCGTAGGAGGGAGCGACCGGTATTCGACTGACCAGGTGTAAACCAAAGCCAGTCGACTTTATTTTCAATCGGTTGAGCTCATCACCAGGTACAGAAAATTTGTATTCCAAAAATTGAACACCATAAGAAATCGAGTTGGACCGGCGAGACATTCCAAAATATTTTCGCACGTCAATTCCAGCCTCCGTCCACTCATGCTGAGCCAAAACCCGAGAGCGCGTTGCAGGATCTCCCGCGACATCGCCGCCCATGCTGGTGCTATAGTCACCGTAGATGCCCATAAATGGCGTCAGCCAAAACTGCGCTCCCAAAAGAATTTTAGGAGCCGAAGAATTATAATTGCGATAGGAATAATTTGATTTGGAACTATTTGAAATAAGCCCTAGTAAAACACTTATTTCCACCATATTCATCCGGATATCGTCAGGATGAATTTGCTCTTTGTAAATTTCAATCGTCGGTTGCTCACGTCCCATTAGCAAATCTTGCACCTGCTCGCCAATCGTCGGCACGGCAGCCTCAGCTAGAGCCTTCGGCTCTGGTTTAATCTCCGCCTTCGGCTCTGGTTTTTTAGTCTCCTCTTTCACCTGAGACTGCTGAGGAACGGGTGATGGCTTGGAAAACAAAGTTCTTTCCATTTCAGTGGACGAATTTTGGCTTGCTGTTTTTGATTTCGAGTCCGCCCTAGCCGAAGGGCGAGGCAACGTCGTTGTTGTTGGCGGCTCGGTCACAACGACTGCGGTCGAGTGTTCTAGCTGCTCCTCAACGAGGTTCGAATTTTGGTTAGAATTTTTGACTTTTTTCTTAGGCAAGGATCCAGGCTTCGATTCCTTCTTTGCTTCTTTCTCCGAAGTCTTGTCTGACTTTTTGACTTGGTAACGACCAGACTCAATTCCCGCAAAGCCAGTCGAAGTTGTTGATGAGCTGAGAAGTAAACTTGAGCTCGGATCCACTTGGCCAAAGGCTTGAAGTGAGAAGATCAGTGACATTTGGAAAAGAAGAGCACCGAGCCGGGCAATTTGCATATGCTGTTTTCGGAGAAATCAGCAGGAAGCTTGAAGAAAATTTGACCCTCCGAACTCCGCCGATCATACTCTAAGAATGGCTGTTAAAAAAACTTCGCTGTTTGGCTGGTTAAATCGCATTTCAAAATTGAATCTGAGCACTTTGATTTTAGGATTCGTGCTTTGGTTTCCTTTTTCACTGACCTTTGCCCAGTCCACTATTTTAAAAAATTCTGTGGATAGCTCGATTTCTATAAAGACCGTGATCGTGTCGCCGATCTTTGATAATGTCTCGCAAATTTATGCGAAACCTCTCACCTCTCAGTTGCGCAACATCGTAGCCGAAGATCATCAGTGGGATTTGCGATCATGGCCGGAAGCTATCAAAAATTCGCCAGAAGATTTTGAAGATCATCCGGAAAGTGTGCGTGCTGCTTTGAAAAAAGCCTCGGCCGATGCGATGATTTCGACTCGGCTGACAAAGGGCCCGCGTGGAATTTCCATCCGAATGAATTTGTTTTTAGCTCGGGATGGCCTCTTGTTGTCACAAGAAAACTTAACCGATTATGCAGGATTCGAAATCACCGATCTACGCAATCAGCTCATAACTCAGTATGGAAAACTGAAAGCCAAGCTCCCATATTCAGGAGTGATACTCAGTCGTAAAGGTCAGCAGATCACCGTCAACATGGGTGCTCAGCAAGGTGTTCGTGAAAATTCCGAGGTCTCCGTGATTCAAGTTATTAAGCTTGATCGCCATCCTCGATTCAAATTCGTTGTGACCAGCGAAAAAGAAATTATCGGCAGAATTCACATCGATAAGGTGGAAGAGGATTTAAGTTTCGGTACTTTGATTTTGGAAAGAACTGAGAATGTGGTTCAACCGGGAATGAAATTGATTCCAATAAATTTTGTCGCCTATCCAGGGGCAATTAAAGGCGGCGACGGAAAAGCTGTGAACCAGATGAACCAGCGCCCGGACAGTCAGCTCAGTTTGGGTGATCATCCTCGCGAGTGGGTCCCACAAAACGCTCCAACTCTCGGCAAAGTAGGCTTGATGATTGGACTGGGAAGCTATGCTTTGAGCAATACTCTGAGCACAGTCGGCGCTGTCGAATCGGCAGCCAACATCGCGCCATCGATTCACGTGAACGGCGAGCTGTGGTTGACCACAAACTGGTTTGTTGATTTCGGATTGAAGCAATATGTTTTTTCCGTCGACAACTCCTATCCAGGATCCAGACCGAGCCGTCTCAGTGTTTCGACCATGAGTTCCTCGGTAAATGTTGGATATAATTTTTTGATGGCTGATCAGTTTTTTGGCCCCAAGTTTCAACTTTCCGGTGGATTTATGAAAGTGTCCTCGGTGATCGATAGCTCCTCACCAACAGCATTTACCTCGATGAATTTTGGCGGAATGTCGCTTGGGTTTGGCGGCTCATTTCCTGTTTCTCAGGAAACTCCAGTTATTTTGGGTGCAAAAATGCTCTACTTCCTGACCAATACTTTCAACGAGTCCCCCGTGACGTCTGGCGATTCTTCCGCAGGAAAAATCACAACTTTCTCATTCTACGGGACTTACCAAATGAGCGAGCACATCAACATCAAATCCGAGCTGATGTACGACCTCTACAGTGCCACCTTCTCTGGCCCAGGCACCAGGCCCAACACGGCCTCATCAGCCAGCCACACCCTCACAACCCTGGCCGGCGGCATCGAATACCTTTTTTAGGTGCCTTCCCTTTTTTGGTTGAGACTTGCGTCACAACCTAAAAAGGGCAAAAAAAAGACCCAGGATTTCGCCTGAGTCTTTTTGAATGTCATAGCTTTGAGAGAAGCCTGACGGATGATTTACATCATGCCGCCCATACCGCCCATTCCACCCATGCCGCCCATGTCTCCCATTCCAGGAGAACCGCCGCCGCCAGCGCCATCTTTTTTAGGAGCTTCAGCAATCATTGTCTCAGTCGTCAGCATCAAAGAAGCAACTGAAGCTGCGTTCTCAAGAGCGCAACGAACAACTTTCATTGGATCGATGACACCGTCTTTGATCAAGTCAGTGTATTCATCAGAGTAAGCATTGTATCCAAAAGCAGCGCCTTTGTTTTGCAGAACTCGGTCCAATACAATCGCACCATCAAGTCCTGCGTTCGCAGCGATCTGACGGATTGGCTCTTCGCAAGCACGCTTGATGATATTAGCACCAAACTGCTCTTCTTCGCCGTATTGAGCTTTCACAAGTTTTTGAGAAGCACGCAGCAAGGCAGTTCCACCACCAGCAACAATACCTTCTTCAACTGCCGCGCGAGTCGCGTTCAAAGCGTCTTCAACACGAGCTTTCTTCTCTTTCATTTCCATTTCAGAAGGAGCACCAACGTGAACGATCGCAACTCCACCAGACAATTTTGCCAAACGCTCTTTCAATTTTTCTTTGTCGTAATCAGAAGTTGTCTCTTCGATTTGCGCTTTGATCTGAGCAACACGAGCCTGGATGTCAGCTTTTTTACCAGCTCCATCGATGATTGTTGTGTTGTCTTTGTCGATCACAACTCGCTTAGCAACACCCAGATCAGCGATCGTTGCTTGCTCGAGCTTGCGGCCGATATCTTCAGAAATAACCTTGGCATTCGTCAAAGCAGCGATGTCTTCCAACATTGATTTGCGGCGATCACCGAAACCAGGAGCCTTCACAGCAGCCACATGCAAAGTACCACGCAATTTATTTACAACAAGAGTAGCCAGCGCTTCGCCGTCGACATCTTCAGCAATGATCAACAATGGACGGCCAGATTTAGCAACGCCTTCCAAGATGGAAATCATGTCTTTCATTGAAGAAATCTTTTTGTCGTAAACAAGCACGTAAGCGTTCTCAAGAACCGCTTCCATTCGCTCTGCGTTTGTTACGAAGTATGGAGAAAGGTAACCACGGTCGAATTGCATACCCTCAACAACAGTGACTTCCGTTTTTGCAGTTTTTGACTCTTCGATTGTAATCACACCTTCGCGACCAACTTTGTCCATTGCATCTGCCAACATTTTTCCGATTTCAGGGTCGTTGTTTGCTGAAATAGTTCCAACCTGAGCAACTTCAGAAGTTGCCTTGATCGGCTTCGACAAGTTTTTCAACTCTTCGATAACTTGGCCAACAGCTTTGTCGATTCCACGCTTCAGAGCCGTAGGATTGTGACCAGCAGAAACCAGTTTCACACCTTCGCGGTAAATAGCTTGAGCTAAAACAGTTGCAGTCGTTGTTCCGTCACCAGCTTGATCATTGGTTTTAGAAGCAACTTCTTTCACCATTTGAGCGCCCATGTTTTCGAACTTGTTCTCAAGTTCGATTTCTTTTGCCACTGTCACACCATCTTTGGTGATCAGAGGAGAGCCAAATGATTTTTCGATAACAACATTGCGACCTTTAGGTCCCAAAGTAACTTTCACAGCGTTAGCAAGAGTGTTCACTCCGCGTAGAATGCTTGAGCGAGCGTGTTCAGAAAACAGAAGTTCTTTAGACATTTTTAATCTCCGTACTTATTTAAGTATTAAATTTAAGTTTAGTTAAAGACGCCGAGAACGTCTTCTTCTCGCATCATCAAATATTCGTGACCTTCTAGCTTGAGCTCTGTTCCCGCATATTTGCTAAACAAAACTTTGTCGCCAGCTTTGACTTCGAGTGGAAGTGTTTTTCCATCCTCAGTCACTCGACCTTTTCCAGTCGCTACGATTTCGCCTTTTTGTGGCTTCTCTTTCGCAGTGTCGGGGATAAAAAGTCCGCCCGCTGTTTTCTCTTCTTCGGCCATACGACGGACCAAAATTCGGTCATGCAGTGGTCGTACACCCAGTTCACTTTTCGCCATGTTTCCTCCTCATAAATGATTGGAAATGTTAGTTATTGAATTTAAATTTAGATTGTCGGAGCGCCATCAATATGGAGGACCCCCTGCGAGTGTCAAGGTCCTTAAGCAAATATTCAAATTTCCACGGAATTTCACAGGTTTAAATCAACCTATTGGAATTGACGTTGCTTCTGAGCTCGGGAGGCAACGGCATGGGATGCCACAAACGCTTACTTGAGGGGCTCTCGGGTTTGACGAGTAGCCTGGGTCGGAAGTTGGCGCGGCGACGAGGCGGGGGAGCTATGCAGGGTTACAGCGTCGGCCGGGGTGGGGGTGCCTAAGCTATTGACGCAAACCTCCATGAGCTCTGCGACTTCGGCGGTGCTGAGCTTAGTGGCTGCTTGTTGGAAGCGGTCACTTTGATTGAGGTGAGAAAGGTAAAGCACCACATAATCCGCTACGGAAAGGTCTTTGGTGATGTCCAGATTCCACTGAAGCTGATTGATTTCTCGCTCGAGAGTTTCGACATTCGACTTCAAGCCATCAGCCTTGGCCTTCAACAATAAATTTCGTGTGTTATTTGTTTGCGCCTGTGCGATCTGGATTTTATCGATTTTCCATTCGCGAAAGCCTTTGATGCCGTTTGCCAAAGGGACCGCGTGAGCTGAGGCCAGACTAACAAAAGTAAGCAGGCTTGCAATCAAGGAGGCGAGGAAGACATTATTCATTCTGAACATTTTTAATACACACCTTTTCAAAACTGACTCCGCTGGAAACTCGAATGACTTGGAACATTTCAAAGCTCGAGCCAAGCCTTCGAAGGCCCATCTCAAATTCAAGACGTTTATAGCTAGTCACCACTCGATAAAGTTTAGACAGAGCTGCCCAAGGCGGTCGCCGTGTGAAATTTACAAGGCCTAGAGAACTTAGGGACATCGGCGGGTGTTTTGATCTATGTGTTGGGAATGTTTTTTCTTTTCTGTGTGGCCTGGACCTTGCGTAGGGAAAAGAGGGACA
>JAYUCD010000149.1:0-8736 GCA_043740515.1 Bdellovibrio sp.
AGTCGCTGCAATCACTTTCATTCATGATCCCATGAATTACTCAGCTGAGCTTTTGCTGCCGCTTTATCTGAAAGACCGGAAAAAATTTGAGAAAGCGATTGCTCCGCTTGCCAAAAAAGATAAATCGCGTCTGCTACAGGCTTTTAAATTTGAAGAAAAAGAGCAAAAAGCAGAAACAGATTAGCGATTCCAGACGGCCATTAAAATTTCATAGAGAATCAGTAAGATGATCGTGATTTCCATCCAGTGGCTTTTTCGCATATTGATTTCGCCTTGGAGCAGATTGGAAACTTGAGCAAGAATATTCATTTTTCTGGTCACGCTGTTTTGCCAGTCAGGAATTCGAAAGCGCCTAGTAGCGCCTCGGTAGATGGTCGCTAAATAAAAATCTCCGACCACTTTGAGCGAGTTTTCAACTTTCTCTAAGAACTCGATAAATTCAATGTAGCGAGAGCTCGACTCTTCGTAAATGCGATTATAATTGTTGCCCCAGTTGGAGGCTCGTTTGGCTTCGATGCTGTCGTAGAGATGAGTCAGTTTGCTGTCGAGCAAATCATCGTAGAAGCGCATCTCCATCAATTGGGTCAGAGCGAACTCGAGAATATCTGGAACTTCTCGGCCGCCATTGGGCTCAATGACAAGGGCAGAATTCCACTCGATCATGGTGAGATCGGTTTCGCTGTACTGATAAACATTTTCGAGCAAGCTTCTTTTGGTCGAGCCAGAAATTTTGACTTTGTCTTCAGCGAGCAATAAAGATGCGACGTCGGCTCGAGCCAGAAGGTCTTTGGCCATCACCGAGTCTTCGAATTCTTCGAGAAAATAAATAATATAATCTTCAAAGGCACCCCAAGTGCTAGGTTTTTTCATTGCCGAGTGAATGGCACTGGTGATTTCTCGGGCCTGCTGCTGAGCCATAGTGTCGATCTCTGAGCCTTCTTCCAAATCCGAAGCGAGACGAATCAACTCTTCCCAACTGATCCCGGGAGACAGCGAAATTTGATAGATGATCGACAGCGCTCCAAAGTCTCGAACTTTGACCAAGACGTCGGCTTTGATCTCGCGATTTTTAATGCGAATCACTTCCTCGCCCAAACCGAATGTCACAGGCGGATTTCGCATGACGATGGCTCGGTCGATAAACTTGGGCACCTTGAATTGATCGGGTCCGCGGTTGTCGCGAAGAATGGCCTCTACTTGGGAAACGCTAATCTCCTCGGCTACATCGAAGATTCGATAGAGCAGGACGGAACCTTTTTTGATTCGGATCTGAGAACTGGAAGACATGCGATTGATCATATGTCAGTGAGAGGCAGGATCAAGGCGAAAGGATCCAATTCAAATCAGTTTGGCAGAAATCTTTCTAAATTCAAGTGAGCCGGGATATTGGCTCCCGATAAACTGTCTACCAAAATCTTGGCGGCATGAAAGCTCAGGCCCATGCCGTGCCCGGAGCAGCCCGCCATGACCTGTACATTCGGTCGATTCGGGAGATTGCCGATCAGCATCTGTCCATCGGGTGAAAAACCCATGATTCCAGACCATTGATAGGCCACTTTGGCGTGCTGACCTTGTGTGAAATGCTCTCTGACAAATTTGAGAAGTGCCGATTGAATCAGATCAGTGGTTTGATCGGTATAGGTTTCTTCAGCTTGACGGTCCAAATTGCGAAAGCCGCCAATCAGTAAGTGTCCCGTCGGCAACTGGCGAAAATAACAAAGATGTTTGGTGAGGTAGCATGGCCCTTTAACGAAAGCAGGCAAGGGCTCCGTCATCAAAATTTGTCCGCGACCAGGCGCAATCCATTTTGCAAACTGCGAGTCCAATAAGGGCAGATAGGCATTCAGTGCTAAGATCACTTTCTCGGCGCGGAAAAGCCCGCGGTCGGTTTGCACCAACTCGTGATCGGGCTCTTGCTGAATGCGCATCACTTCGGTTCCTTCGAAGACACTGATTTTCAAATGACTGCGCATGAGATTCAAAAGTTTGATTGGATCAATGTAGCCATCTCCGGCAAAGTGAATACCGCCAACGAAGCCTTTGACTCCGTAATCTCTTTCCATCTCCTGAGTGGTGACCGAGCTCACATCCAATCCAGCTTGACGCATTCGAGTTCCAGCGGCTTGATAGTTTGTCCACTGATTGTCGTCGGGTGCGACAGTGCAAGAGCCGGTCTGGCGATAATCCAAAAGACTGGAATGATCTTGGATGATCTCTTCTTTCAGAAGTCGATGGTTCTCCTCTGAAAATTTCCAAATTTCCAGCGCTTTTTGAATTCCAAAATCTTTTTCAAGTTTTAAAAAATGCTCAGTTGAGCCACAAGTCACGAAGCCAGCATTGCGCCCCGAAGCTCCAAAGCCGAGCCGATGTCGTTCGATCAGACCGACTCGCATCTGGGGGCTTTTTTTCAAAAGCCAATGAGCGGTCGACAGTCCTGCGATTCCTCCGCCGACAATCAAGACATCAAAATGCTGAGAAATATTTTTCTGAGTTTGATCGAGCCATTTAGAAATACTCATAGAGAAATACTCACAAAAAAATCTCCAAATTCCGTATCTGATCTAAAATTAAAGATATTTAATCATTTCCTCAGCCGTGCACTGGCAAGGCTTTCCGTCGAGCACGCAGTGATAATCCACATCCACCCAATATTTGGGATGAGTGGCGACAATTTCAAAACCAAATTTTTTTAAATATCGAACCGAAGAATTATTGGGAGATTCTTTCCAAGCATGTGTGACCACAGCTTTGGCGCCCAGCGAACGAAAAACCTCGAGGGCAGCTTCGGAAAGCTTTGGACCCCAGCCTTTGCCTTGAACTTCAGGCGCTAAAAATAAACTTTGAAAGTAAGCAGCTGACTGGAGCGGCACCTTCCAAAGGTCTGGCCGAAGCTGGGCTCCTTTGCCCTTGCTCCAAGCGCCGGGAGGGTAGGCGAGGCGAAAACCCTTCATCTGATTTTTTTCATTTAGCAATACAAAGGAGCACATGATTTTTTGTCGAGTTGAATTATTGGCAATGGACTGCTCAAAAGACTTTTGCAGTTCTTGCTTGGAAAAATAATTTTTCCCGATGGTCAAATCCGTGAAGGCTTTCACAGCTGGGAGATCACTTTCCGTCAAAGCTCTTATGCGCATGAGAGCATGAGACCTTCATTTCGAAGCCTAGGCAATTGCTTATTTTTTCTGCTTTATTTTTTTTGCAAGTCAGACAGGTTCAACTCGCCTTTTTTCTCAAATGGCAGACGTAACAAACCCATTTTTACAATGCCACTGAGCAAATAGGCTGAGCTGCCTTGCGAAAACAACTGACTCAAGGAGCTGCTCAGGTCCGAGTATTTGATCGCCACTGGCAAAGGAATCGTGACTGATGAGCGGGCTCCTACTCGCAAGCCTTCCTCCAGCACACCGGCGGTCAGAGGCTTGCCATTGACCTGCAATTTGTACTCAAGCTGATCAACGCTGAGATCCACCGAGTTAGGATTTTTAACCAGGAAGTGAAAAATCAAAGTGGCTTTGCTCAGGTCCGCTTCTCCCAGATCAACTTGCTGCAACTGAAGCTCGGGATCCTTCAGTGCGCCGGTCAGCGTGCTGCAGCCCGAGATAAGAGAAAGGAAAAGCACAAACAGCATCCGAAAGATCTGCTGAAAAAATAAGCCACGAAATGGTGTTTGAAGCAATTTGTCCTCCGAATTCAATCTAGCGAGTTTTCTTTCAGCCGTGAAGATGAAAGAAGTGTGTAAATGCGCATCGGTCAAAAGCCAATTGTCCCTTGACCTGCGGCCGAGTTTTTTATTCAATCGCCAACGTTCACAACTAGGGAGGAACAGTACATGAAAAACATTTTAATTACCGCAGCGATTCTTTTAACGGCGACCCTGTCTCAGGCCGCCTATTACAGCTCTTCGAAATCCACTGTCACTGGGATCATTGGATTTGCTTCTGGTGCTGTAAACTTTGGTGCGAACTACGAACATCACATCGATGCAATGGGAGTCGGCGGCTACTTCAATTACAACTCAGAAGAGAAGACCTCAGGCCGAAATCAAATTGTTTCTTTCGGAGCGCTCGCGCCTCTTCATTTGCTGGACGACTCAAAATATGACGTCACAGTAGCTCCAGGTTTTGGCATCAGCATGGTCAAAGGTCTGCCTGGCAATGACGACCAAACAGTTTTTGGGCCTCTATGGAAAATTTCAACATTTTTCAAGATGACGTCCACCATAAAAATTGGATTGGAGCACACCGAGCTCGTGAACTGGTTTTCCAATAAAGTGGCTGCTGATATCCGCTACACAAGTTTTGCTGTTGGCTTCGCATTTTAACTTATTTGAAACGAAAACTGGCGAGAACTCAGTCTCGCTAGTTTAGATTTGCAAGTCGCAAATTTTAAAATCTGAAGATTTTAACCTCCGGCATTCTCCATCGTAGAAGAGCCAACGATTTCTACATTCGACAGATTTTCACAGCGCATAATTCCAGCTGCCATCTTCGTGTCCAAACTTGCTTCGCCCACAGGGCCGTCAAATAAACGTGTATCTAACGAAACAATAAAATCAGCCATCGGTTTTCTCTGTGGAATATTCAAGTGAGCAAAAACAATATAAAGATATTTCTCAGTGGCCAAACGAGCCAGCCGAGCTTCGTGCTTCAAGCAACCTCTTTTTTGCTTGTCCGTTTGAGGATAGTTTGCACCTTTGTCACATTGAATAGAAGGCTCATTCGGCCATAGGTTGCTGGTGAGATCTTTCTGTGAAGCCTGCACATTCCAAATCACATCTCCTTGATCAATCAGATTATGATAACAAACTTCATTGCTGTAAATGGCCTTGTTAATCTGAGCTCCGTAGAAACAAATATTTTTCACGTTGTAATTATTTTGTCCAGAGTCTCGTCGAGCGTGCGCAGGAGAAAATGAATCCTGAATCACATGCGTAGCGTGTCCTAACAAGAAAAGTGATCTCGTCTTGTCACCCTTGATCCAAGAATTAACAGCCTCTTCAGTGATTATTTTGATGGCGAGCCGAGATTGAAGACAGGTGTCCATGGCCGAGGCTAAAGTGGTTGCATTTTTATAATTTCGAAGAAAGTGCAGGACCTGTGTCTTCGGATTTTCAGCATAACTCATTCCAGGCATATTCCAAAACGATGCAAGTGACATGATGGTCGTCTGATTCGGAAAATCTGTCGCAAAATTTCCGTGGATCAACATATTGCGTGAATTGGAGCCAAAGAGTCCTTTCGGAGCGGCATCCAAATCAGTGGTCAAATCCTCCGTCTTAAAAAGAGCAGTCAAACCATCGGCTTTGAATTTCGAAATGACATTGTTGATAGCTTGGCGGGTGATCTCCTCATGCCCACTGTAGCTGCTATTCACAAAAACCATGGATGGCGCAGATTCAAAGGCACACAAAAGCGAAATGCTCAGTGAAAAGAGAAACAGCTTGGCTGCAAACGCCTTGGTTCGTGATTCAGTTGATGACTGCATATCTTCCCTTTTCCATTAAAGAGTTCGAATTGAGAGCAAATTCAGGCTCGACAGAGCACTCCAGTGCGAAAGCAGTGCCGGTCTGGTTTTGCGTTTAATCCGATGCCAAAAAATTCGGCTGTCAAGAGAAGCAAGAAAAAGACGGGGATTGTCGCTGTCAAAAAGTTAGACAGCTAGCAGCAGGGTTCTTTGGCAGAGCCAAAACGGAAATAGCGCTCAAAGAAATTCAGCAATGACCATTGAGATGTCGTCGCGGAGGGGAGCCTCTTTTCGAAAGGCTTCGTTGTGTTTACGAATTTGATCCCGAAGTGAGACCGTATCTATCTGTGGAGATATCGACCGCAAAAAACGTCTCAATCGAGAGTCTGAAAACTCGATGCCTTCCGGAGAGTAAGATTCTGTGAGGCCGTCGGTGTAAAGAAGCAACTTGTCACCCGGATTCACTTTAACAGAGAACCTCTCAAAATCTCGAGCCTGCAGTTTTCGATCATTCAAACCGAGCAATGGGCTAGGACCCAACCTTGGTTCGGAAAGTTTGACCTTTGGATCTGAGTCGTTGGATTGGATGAGATAAGGAAAAGGATGACCGGCTGGAACAATTTCAAGATTTCGATCCTTGGGATTGTAACTGATACCAAGCATAGACATGCATTTTCCACTGGTTTCAGAGCTGAAGACTTGGTCATTGAGCTCTACAAAAAAATTTGCGAATTCAAAATTTACACGCTCGGGCAAGCTATCACAAAAGCCTTTGACGACAGCGGTTAATAAAGCGCTTCCCATGCCGTGCCCAGTGACATCTCCTATGAGAATCACGTGGCGACCATCTTTTAGTTTATAATTTCCCCACCAGTCGCCGCCGCACTCAGAAGAGGTTTGATACCAGCTTGCCAATCGCAGCTGATCATCGACGACCAGAAGGTCACTCGGAACCAAGGTCTGTTGAATCAGTCGAGCGGTGTTAAGCTCCAACTCCATCCGTTGCTTCACCTTCTCTTGCTGATTGTGATGAATGGTTTCACTTGCCGAAAGAATAGACGAAGTTAACGCCTTCAAAGTTTGCAAAGCCGAAGGAGAAGCAGTCCATTCGCGAGAAGGTTCTTTTGAAGAAAAAACAATAATGATCGTTGGCTGTTCATCGCCGACATACTCAATATTGATCGTTTTATTGCCCAGTCGATTGATATCATCCACAGACAGCAAATTTTCAAAATGAATTCCTTGAGTGTCAGAAAGGAGAGCAAAACCGAAGTCATTTTTTAACTGCAGCTTTTGAACATTAAAATACAACTGAACATCGACTTTTTCGTCGACTAAAGATTTTGTGCAGTCTCTTAAAAAATATCCCAACTCAGAGAAATCTCGACTGCGCGAAAGTTTTAAGCTTTCTTTAAAGACAAATTCCAAATCACGCGATCTTGCCAAATGATCTTCGACTAAAATATCAACTTTTTGTACCAAGCCAGAAAGATCATCCGATCCTGAATTCGTCGTCGACGAATCCATCGAAGTTAAAATGATTCGCAATTTTTCTAGAGCTTGATCTCGAATGACAAACTCATCTTTCAGTAGGGCGTAGACGCGGTTCAACTCTGTTTCATTGATTTCAATTGAGACCTCTCGAGCTCGTAGGACGCGGTCATATTCGTTGAATCCGTGATCGAGCGCTTCAAAAAAACTATGAAATCCCTCGATGAAGTCTGAAACAACAGGTGGAACCGAACTGGTATTTTTTTGCATTTCACTGAGAAATGTAAAGACCTCAGCGAGGCTTTCCTCGCTTTGAATCTGCAAAATTTTTTTCAGTTGCCGTTTGAGAACTCTGTTGTTCACGCAACCCTTTCGCTGATGATACTGACTGACATTGTCTGATTATGAAGTTGGCAGTCGACCTCAGTGAAAAAAGGTCCGAATTCGCCGTAAGAATAAAATCCAGAAATATTTTGGCAGTTTTTCAATTCGGCCATCGCTGCATCTAACTCATCCTCGACGGCTTCACCCATGACCATTCGACGGGCCACGCAAGAAACTAAAAAGCCAATCGACTGAGCCGTCGCTTTTTTACTTAAATTTTGAGCGGCATTTCGAGCACCGCCAATCAAACTTTGATTCTCAGCCCTCATCAACTTAAAAAATGTTCCTGACTGAACGTCGCCTGCCAAAACTAATGATTGTTTTTCTTCGTCGATATTAAGCACTCCTCGAATCAAACCAGTTTCAGAATTCTGATCGTTCAAGACTGCAAGCGGAAACATCAGTCCCGTAGACGGCAGATCTTCAGCGTGTTTTCCAAGCGACTCTTTATAAACTTTCAGCGCGGGTTGCCCGTCGATTTCATAAACGATGTGGTCATTGGCCTTGGTGATTTGGCGAACCCCGCCAAAGGACCTGAAGCCAGCCTGAGCACTATGGCTGAGCTCAATCTGCTCACCGTAAAAACCAAGAGCGATCGCGTGATCTCCGTAGCTTTCCGTATTATGAAAGACAGCCGTTTTTTGAAATTTCCCGCTGTCTCCAGCCAAGCCTCCGATGAGAAGTGCATCGGGACCCACAGCTTCTTTCAGTCCATGCAACATGGCCGAACCCTGGACCGCAACACCTGGAGCAAAAAGAAAAACTCCGCGCAAACCCTTATCAACCAGTTTCTTACCTAAATTTCGGCCGGACTGACCTTGGTCTGTTTCTACCTTCTCGGTCATAATACGAATCTTGGATGTCGGTGACTCAAAGCGAATCGCCGTCAAAACCATCGATTTTTCAAACAATCCATCATTCGAAATTTCACCAGCTGTGGAGCAACCAACAATTTCAGTATCTGGCAGGTGAGTCTTTAATTCTTTGAGCAAAGCAGTGTCGCTGGCCCATTCAATATTCGCAAAAGCCACAATGACCTGCGGTTTCAAATCGATGATGGTCTTGAGTGAATCTCGATTGAAAGGTTTTTTGCGAAGGTGCACCTGGACTGTTTTCATTTGATCTCCTGGGGGTTATTCGGAAGGTAATTACCATTCTTCTTAGTTTCGGCAATTGGGATTGGATCATTGAGTCCTGAATCCAATGCTCTTTACGTACCCGACGATGTCTCAAAGTTTTTCAAAAAGTTAGACAGCAGGGAGATAGAGTAAAATAATTCTGAGTCCCTCTATTTAAAACATCCTCCATATCCACAATACTGGCGTTATGATTTCCGAGATATTACTTTGTCATAGGTGCTTGGCGCAGTGTTAAATGAGTTCTCGATCACGCGCTGAA
>JAYUCD010000150.1:0-3119 GCA_043740515.1 Bdellovibrio sp.
TGCTTTGCTGGCCCGGATGGCCAGCAATCCTAGGGCTCGGGAGCGGATGCTCCCGATTGCACGGACGCAGAAACTTAATTCCTTAACTGAACGGCATTGGCAAGGGGCCCTTTCTTCTTTTTGCATGAAGCTGGCTCAGGCTTGGGAAAATCAAATCCAAAAATCTCCGGGACTTAAGTCAAAACTGAGGCCGCTCCAAAATTTGGAGCACTTTGCTTCAAATCTTTGACTTCCTATTTGTCGCAAGTAGTTGCTTATATTAAATTGGTTCCAGGTTCAAAATTAACAAAGGAAATGTCTATGAAAAATCTCGCTGTTGTTCTCTCCGTATTTCTGTCGTCTAGTCTTTGCTTTGCCCAGACCATCAATCTGCCAGCTGGAAACTCGGTTGTGATTGGCGGAGAGCTCGTTACTTGTCAAGGACCATCAGAGCCAAATCTGCCCCCGGCTTGTAGCATTCGACAAGATGGCAGTTCCTATCATCTTTATGCCGGCAGTACGATCGCTGAAACGTTTTACTCTTTCTCGGATGCGGTCGCCGGAGCTAAAAAAATGAAAGACGCAGGTCTTTGTAGATAAAAGACGGCCTAGGTAAAATCTGCAAGGTTTGGAGCATTTCGCTCCAAACCTGGCGGCTCTTAGGTGACTTCATCTTGTGGCGAGAATAAAGGAACTGATGAACTCCATCCAACTCATTCTCAATCAAAAATTAGTCGACCTCAAGGCCAACAATCCACGGTTTTCGAGCCGATCTTTTGCGCAAAGGCTGGGGATCAGTTCTGGAGCGCTGAGCGAAATATTAAAGGGCACGCGAAAGGTCTCACCAAAGCTTGCGACAAAGCTAGCTGAGCGACTCAGCTTGGATCCGATTGCGAGTGCTCACTTCACAGGTCAGGATCTCGCTGTAGATTCGGTTCGAGAGACCGAATACCTTAAATTGTCGGATGATCAATTTCATCTCATTTCAGAATGGCCACATTTTGCAGTTCTGAATCTCGTGCAAAGTCGCCGTTCTATTCATAAGATTTCATGGTTTGCGGAGCAACTGAATTTACCCTTGCGGCAAGTCCAAGATATTTTCGACCGCTTGCTTCGTTTGAAAATGCTTAAATTTGAAAAAAAGAAATATGTTCGCTGCCAAACGGCGGTTAAAACTTCGGATGACGTGATGAATCTGTCGATCCGGAAGTCCAATATGGAAGATCTTGAATTGATTCGCGATCATCTGAACAATTTGGATGTATCTGAACGAGATCTGACATCGATAACCATGTTAATCGATCCCAAACGCATGTCTGAGTTCAAAAAATGGGTGAGAAAAGCTGAAGATCAGTTTGCGCAAAAATTTCAGAGCCATGACGCCACAACGGCATTCCGATTGACCATTGCTCTCTATCCTCTTAGAAATTCAAAAACCTAAAAAAATCGCGATGCTAGGGTATCAAAAAAATCGAAATAGAGGAAAAATGAAATCAGTCCTTTGGAATTTCTCACTCCGAACACTTCGCTCGGGTTTTATGTCAGCAATTGTTTTGTGTCATTTTAGTTCGGCGATTGCCGGCGACAAAATTGGCAATGGTGGGGGAGTATGGGTCTGTCAGGGTCCACAGTTCGAAGTTTTCAATGTGATGTTCATGGATGTATTTGAAGCACGGCGCGAGTATCAGTTAACGGTTCCAGAGACAACATCTTCGGATCTTGAGCTGGTGCAGGTGCAAAAATCTTGGATTGGAAAATTGATTGCGTCGGGAGCAAAGATCAATCAGCACATTCAATACGTCGAAAAAAATATCACGTGGATTGATGATGTGATCAATTCCATCCCGGATGCTGCGAATAAAATCAGCCCTCACCCTTCAACTTGTAAACAGGGAGAATGGAAAGCTGTGCAGTTGGTGAATTTTACCGACGACTTTCGAGTCTTGGTTCGTCGAGACCTTTTTCAATCCTCGTTTATGACTAATATGCAAAGAGCTGCTGTCTATCTCCACGAAGGCATTTATTCTTATATGCGGACTGAGTTTGGTGATACGAATTCGGTTCGAGCCCGCGCTGTCACAGGTTTTCTACTTGCCGACCTACCTGATAATGAAAAGGTAAATAGAATTGGCAAAATCCTCAAGGAACAGGCGCCGCCCACTTTGCCGCCGCCTGAAGGGCAAGCTTGGATTTGCGGCATCAAGCCTGAACAGCGATCAGCACTTTACACGGTTGAGGCTGCCACGCCAAAATTGGCCACTGCTACAGTTTTGAAAGACTGCATCGCAGGGCAAGATCCTACTCACGGATTTCCAATCCCAGGATTTCCTGTGCCTGAAGGGCCAAGACCTGAATTTCCTGGTCCTACATTTGGTCCCCCTCAGAATTGCAAAGAGAGCCAAGTTCTTTGTGAGCAGATCGTGAGTAATGAAAAAACGAAAAAATGCTCGATCACCAGCCATTTTAATAACAAGATTTATGTTGGGATGGGGCGAACAGGGCTTGAGGCCCAGCAATCTGCGATGAAGCAGTGTATGTCGATTGAAGCATCTGAAATGACTTGCTACGACGGTAGCCAGATGACCTGCAACTAAGCATTCATGGTGCAAAGTGCTCCATATTTTGGAGCACTTTGCTTTTGTGATCTTAGAACTTGTTTGCCATGAATATTTTCCGCGATTACTTTTCATTCAACAACAACTCCCTTCAAAGGAATATTTTATGAAAACAGTTTTCGTTCTCTTAGCTCTTTTTCTAGCGACCGCCTGTCAGTCATCAAACAATGATAAATCCGCCCCGGCGGCTCCTGCGGCCAAAGAAAATTCAAAAGTGGTGGATACAACTCCCTATTCTGATTGTGATCGCGGAACTCCAGCCTACAAGGTTCAAGGGGTCTGGAAGAAAAACCTTGAATCGAATGGCCTCCAAACAGAAATGACTTTGGCTATTTATGATGGCTACATGATGGCTTCTGCACACTGCTCAATGCAGGGCCGCTCTTTGGCTGCCAAAGCAAATTCGAGGATTTCAATCACTGCCACAGAGTTTTCTATTCTAGACTACCAAGACGATAAACAGATTATCGATGAGCCTAATTTCAAAATGGATTGCAACGTGAATCTCAAGCCCATCCGATTTCA
>JAYUCD010000151.1:0-2992 GCA_043740515.1 Bdellovibrio sp.
GAAGACATGCTGTCGCTTGGGCGAAAAGATGTTCAGTATCTTGAGTCAGCTTTGAAAAATATCAATGCCCATCAGCAGGTCAGCGAAAAACGACAAGAAATTTTGAACTTGCTTCAAATGAATTGCCGCGGCTGATCAGTCAAAAGTACGTGCTTTATTAATTAGCAGCTCTTAGGTTTAAGCAGCAAGGAGATGTGCTCTTTTGAAAACAAAAAAAATTACTTTTCTGATTTTATTCTCATGCCTGATCTCGTTGTCGGCGGGCGCGCAAAGCAATGACTCTCCCTCAGCTGACGAATCTTTTCCCAGTTTTTTTGCACGTATCACTCGAGGCGGCGGCTTTCCTGGAATTCGAATTCAGGCTCCATCTAAAGTTCAAGAAAATTTTCTGAAAACGATCAAAGGCAGTTACTGGGTTGGTCGTCGAGATCTTCAAATGCGAAAGCTTAAGGCTGCTGGAGTCGATCTCTGGGGCGACTGGTACAAGACTGAAAATTCGCTGTCGATTCTTTTGAATGATTCGCAGAAATATCAAATTGTTCAGTCAGCTCTGCAAGAACAAATTCAGAAAGATCAAGCTCAGTGTGCAAGCCAATGTCCCAATGCTGATTCATTGTTGAAAACTCCGTGGAAAAATCTCCCTGTTTTTTCGAGAGCAGAATTTGTCAAAGCTTACGTTTTATCGAGCGCCCTTTTTAAAGGCAAAAGGCTGATTGATTTCTTAGCCGAACTTTATCAGTTTCCAGCGGAAAAAGTTCTTTCAACGACAAAAGTTCAGATTGTAAACGATAAGGATTTTGCTGTCGCCGTTCGAGGGCTTGGATATCAGGGACCCATTTATTTCCGTGGTATCACCGCACCAGATCCTGCGGATTCAGCGAAGCATGTGATTTTACTGAATGAGGAAATGCTTTTTCAGAATTCTTCTTTTGACGTTCCGCTGCTCAAAAATTTAGAGTTGGTCGGAATTCTCGTTCATGAATTGAGCCATGTTTTCCAAGATCTCAAAGGAAGTTCCATGGGTTTATCTATTGAGGTCACATCGGCCGAAAGTGCGTTGATGATTGAAGGCTCAGCCGAATACAATGCTGAAGTCGCGATGAGTTTAGCGGCAGCAAGCGAGGATTCCCCATCGGCACTCGGACTTTTCTCATCCGAGCAAGGAATGGAAATCGTTTTTCGTCCGGGCAATGAAAGCTCGGGCACACTTTTTCCTTATACTGTTGGATTGCCTTTGGTCGCCGGGCTATTCAACTTGGTTGGCGAATCGAATCAACTGGCTTTGAATAACAAAATTCTTGAATTCTTGGGTGGTAAGCAAACTTTCAATCAGTGGCTTGCTCAAGATTTATTTAAATCTTTCTCAGCTCCTGTGAAATCACAGCCTAAAAACGGAGTAAAAAATTAATGAAATTGCTTTTCATCATTTATTCTTTGGTGCTTACAGGTGCCTCCTCTCAAGCAGCGACTTTTAATTGCCAATTACTAATCAATGGCAATCTCAAACAAGAAATGGAAGTTCAGACAAAATTGAATTCTAAAATTCGCATCGTCAGCACGGGAGATGTAACAGGCTATCTCGTTGAAAAAGACCATAATCTCTTTGTTATTGAATCTTTTCTAGCGAGCTCTGAAGTCCGAATTTATGCTGAAGCCACTTTGAAATCCGCGGGAGAAAAGTTGACTTCAAGTTTGTGGTCAAGAGATTTGCTGATGGACCTGACCTGCACTGAAGCTCATTAAAATTCTCTCAAAAAAATGCCGTCGAACCTGAAGTCACAGGAACCTATCGGAGTTTTAAATAGAATCGAATCCATTTTAGATTCCGCTAGGAAATTGATGGTTTCTCGGTTAGTAAATCCTAGAGGTTTCTTTGAAAATTTTTGTGCCTGTTTTGAATTTCAAGATTAGCTTTTTCAAAATGGCAGCTCATGAAAACCGCGACAGGCTTATGTAAAATGATGATTTCACTCGATCTAAATTTTTGGAAAAAATTCTCAAAAAAAATGTGGGAAAAAAAATCCCTGGTCGTTTCTCAGATTGAATCGCCCTATCTTCAATTAGATCAATCCGAAATATTTCGACTTTTGATTGTCTACAGTGATCGATGTCGACGACGGAGGAGTGCCGTTGGAATGAAATTTTATATTCAAGGACACCGCCAGTTTGATAGCGAATGCCTTCGTCATCTTCCGCGGAAAACAGATCGCAATCTAGTTGGCTATCATGAGAGGATGAATTCTCAATACAAAGATTATTGCCTGGTCTGCGACGAACTTCTCCTCGTGAATCATCAACAACACGAAAATCTCACTGAATTCACCTCTTTGATCTTTGCAAACGTGGGTTTACCTAATCGCTTTATCGAAATGGGTCTCTATCTCGGAAGTTATAAAAGGACTCCTTTTGGCGTTCACAAAGATGCCTGCGGAGTGCTGAGCTTTCCGATCCTTGGCAAAAAAAAGTTTCGCATCTGGAAGCCTGAGTTCATCAGAAAAAATCCAAAACTTGCGCAAGCGACTTCCTATACAAAATACAAGCGGGCTTCACAAGTCCTAGAATGCCGCCCAGGCGACATGACCTATTGGCCGTCTTCTGCCTGGCATATTGCCGAATCCGATGGCTCCTTCAGTGCCACCTGGAGTCTTGGGATTTGGGTCGACAAACCACTGAGCCAAGTGGTTTCTGAAATCTCCGGAAAGATTGCGAAAAATCTGAAGGCTGATCTTGGAAATAAATCCATGACTGCATTGGCTTCAAAAATTTCCGATACAGGTGAAATCAAATCTCTTCCAGAAAGTTACCAAGAATGCCTGACAGCACTCGATTCGGCTAAGCACAGCAAACTCGATTCTGAGTTTCGTAAATACTGGCTTCAGCATGTTTCAAAAAATGGATTTAAAAATTTGCCTGAGTGTGAACTGAAATTGAAGGCCGGCTCAAAAATTCGCCTGACAAATCTTAATCGCCCGGTACGCTGGATGAGAGTTGG
>JAYUCD010000152.1:0-7800 GCA_043740515.1 Bdellovibrio sp.
TGCTTTGCTGGCCCGGATGGCCAGCAATCCTAGGGCTCGGGAGCGGATGCTCCCGATTGCACGGACGCAGAAACTTAATTCCTTAACTGAACGGCATTGATTTCCCGCCCATTCTTGTGCTATTGGCGTTCCGGCAGCTTGGGCTTTTGGTAGCGGGGTTTGGGATTTTCGAGCTTTTCTTTGCAGATATGAGTCAATTGCAATTTTGTTTTCCGATTCGCCGCAATTTAAAAGATTATATTTTTTAACCTGAATTTTTGATTTGACGACGATTTGCGATCTTTCATTTGGGTGGGAGACGAAATTATTTTGTGCTTCGATCCCGGAGCCGAGTTTTGAATTCGCTTGTCAGCATGATTAACCCTGGAGCTCTGGGTCGACCCCCCTCACGATTGATGCGACGATGACCCCAGATTGGTGGGGCGAAACCAATCCCGCCGACTGCTCTCAAGATCTAGCAGGCTAGTCGAGATGCGACTGAGGTCCTTGCAAGAAATTCTTGCCTCTTCCTAAAATACTGTTTCTACTCATGGAGACAACCAACCACGGAGGATTTTTCAGTGATTCAATTTTTTCTGGTCTTGATGACTTCTTTTTTAGGCCTGGCCTCTCAGGCAAGAGATTTCAAAATCCTCAGTCAAGAGTACATGCCGGTTTGCGGGTTCAGACCTGATGGCAAAATGGCCGGCATTCAATATGAAGTTGCCAAGGAATTAGAAAAAATAACGAAACTTGGGACTGAGAATCGATTGTTCATCTATCCGGAACAGAATTAAACAATTTTTTAACCCCTTCAAAGGAAATGTCATGAAAAAACTCGTTTTGGTTCTAAGTGTTTGCTTGCTATCACTTGCCTCGCAAGCGCGAGATTTTAAAATTGTCAGTCAGGAATTTATGCCGATCGCAGGCACAGGCCCCGATGGCAAAATGGCTGGAGTTCAATACGAAATCGCTAAGGAAATGTGTGAGAAGCTCAAGTTCAATTGCCTGTTTGAATTGACTCCACTGTCACGGGGCCTCGAAATGATAAAAACTGGCGAGGCGCAAATGATGCTTGCTTTAGCAAAAATTCCAGAGCGAGAATCTACTGCGAATTTTCCAGGCATGGTCACACAAGTGGGATATACTTTCTTTGTAAAAAAGGGGCAAGCCTCCAAATTTACTAAGCTTGAAGATTTCAAAGGAAAATCTGTTGCTGCAACCACGGCGAGCGCTACTTATAAAAGCCTAGTGGAGCAAAATAAAAAAATTGGCGATTTGATTAAAATTGTCGATGAGGCGACATCGGAAACGCCATTGCGAAAGTTGTCCGGAGATCGATACCCTGCGGACTCGGCCGCTTACGGGCCGCGAGCTGTCGGACTCTACCAAGCGAAAAAAGAAAGTCTTAATGTCGAACCGGTTGCCTTCGATGCTTTCTTGCAAAGCCATTCCATGCCAGTGAGCAAAGTCGGTGTGACCTCCGAAGAACTTGAAAAAATCAGAAAAGCTATCCATGAAGTCATGAAAACGGAAAAAATCAAAAAGCTAGTCACTGAAAATGGACTTCTCGTACATCCAGAGCAAAAATAATCTCAATTTCAAGATAAGAAAAACTGCGGCTCAAATCTAGGCCGCAGTTTGATTTGATTTGTCTGATTGCTGTTGAGATTTGGAATTCTTACGATTGCCAAACAGGGAGTACTCCATCTGTTTGACGATTGTCGAAAGATTACTGGCCTCTTGCACCAAGGATTCGGAGACATCGTCAGCGATTCTTGCGTTTTTCGCATTCATTTCTGTTTTTTGTTGAATGCGATCAATTGAAATTGAAATGTTATCGATGCCCATGGTTTGCTCGATCGATGATGACTGAACATCGTCCATTCGGCCTTTCAGCTGCTCGACCGAATTGGCGAGAGTGTCGAGCACCTCCTCGCACTTTCGAGCGACTATAATTCCGTGCTGAACTTTTGCTTTACCGACTTGAGAAGCGGTGCTGATCCCATCTGAAATCATGCGCACAATGTCTTCTGTCTTTTTGATATTTACTTGCAAGAGAGTATCGATTTCCTGAGCGGCCGTGCCGCTGACCTTGGCTAACTTCCCAACTTCCTCTGCTACCACGGCGAAGCCTTTACCAGCCTCACCGGCGGTTGCTGCTTCGACGGCTGCGTTGAAAGATAACAGCTTTGTCTGAAAGGCGATCTGATTGATGACTTTGGTTTTTGAAGCGATCTCACGAATCATAGCTGAAATTTCAGAAATCTGACGATTTCCAATATTCACCTTTTCAGTCAGCTGTTCGTTGGCTTCGTTGATGTCGTTGACCGCATCGATCATCTGGCGAGCTGTTTCTTTCCCATCTTGCGCCAGCTGATTTCCAGTTTGAGCCGCTTGAGCTGACTTTTGAATGTGATCAGCAGATTTTTCCATCATCGAGCGAATTTGCTGAAGTGCTGCGGTCGTCTCAGTCACACTGGCCGCTTGCTCTTCGGCTGCCAAGGAAACGCTCGCCGCTGTTTCTTTGACTGTGTCTGACTTTTCATAATTTAAATTCGACGAATCTTGAATCTGACCAACCAAACTATCCAAAGAAATCAGCATTTTACTGCCCGCCCACCAAACACCAGACAAAGATAAAAGTTGCAAAATCAGCAGCAAACCGACTCCCAAGACAATCAGTCTCGCATCGGCAACGAAATCATTCCACTGGCTCTTTCGATTGTAAGTTAAATCGATGCTACCGATCACATCCCCTCGAGGCCCAAAGATTTCGGACGAAACCACATAGTTCTTTTCAAGTGATTCAATTTTAGGCTCAGCAATCACGGATTTTCCAGATTTGTCTTTCCAGTTGATTCCCTCGATAAAATTGATTTTTGTTTGCTTACGAACATTTTCCAATCCAACAGTGTCAAAGTTCCAAACCAAAATCGCTGTGGTGTGTTTCAAAAGCGAAAGAACATCCTTCGCCGCCTCGTCGATCCCTTCACCCGATTTTTTGTAACGAGTGTCTAGAATCACCGCCGAAAATGCCAGCAGCCCGGTCAGTGCCAGTATATTTCCTAACACTGTGATTCTGCGGCTAATTGTCATCCAAGATCTATTCACGTTGAAACTCCCAGCAAAAAAACAAGCCTCTTGATCCTCACTGAAGTATCGGTAATTGAGCCAACAACTTGATTGGCCCATCGTCTGGATCTTTAGCAGCTGACCAAAGTCTACAAAGCTCGTTCAAGAGGAAAGGATTTAAACTCGTCAAAAGACCAGGATGCCTTCAGCCAAGAGACCTTGTTGCAAATTGCTCAGCAAAAGCTTTCAAACTCGGCCGCCTTTGAAGATCAAGCTGCCTCACTGGAGTAATACATCAGTAAGGTACTCGACCTAGACTACTGGAGACTGCAGAGAACTTCTTCTGTTCCCGCTTCTTTGGTCTTCAAGAAGCCAGCATGGAGACCATTTGGCAGAGGAGATACTGTCATATTGATGCTAAAGCTGACTCCGGCACCCTTGTAGATTTGTGGCGAACCAGGGCGATTGTTCAAAACTTCATGCACGACATAGGTTTTTTCACTCCCGCCAGTAAATTGAGAGCGCTTGATCGTGATCTTTGGACCGACAAGGCCACCTTTTGTCAGTTCCATCTCCATGCGATTATCAGCAGCTTGAATTTTGAGATTGCACTTGAAGACCAATCGCTCAGAGTTTCCATCGACTCCAGAATTGGCAAAGGTAAAAGATCCAAACAAAAGAGTCATTCCAATGATCAAAGCGTTTTTCATATTTTTTTTCCGGGGTTAGGTTTTAAAATTAAATTCACAATCCGAGAACCCTTATAATCCAAGATGGTTTGTCCAGGGAATTTTTCTCCACCGGTGATCCTTTTTTCACTCTTGGTGCCAAACTGAGTTGATAAATCACACAGAGTTCACGGAAGCTTAACTCAACACGGCTAGCTTTTCTTCGATAAGCCTTGCCACGGGCCACTGGAAAGAAATATTTTTATGTCATGAAGACTCAAGTTTCATTTGTTCTAGTTTTTATAAGCATGCAGGCAACAGCTCAAAATTTTCCAACTCGCTTTAAATGCGTGTCAGTGATGAATACGGAGATTCAAATTCAAGAAGCAAAATTGAACGAATTTGCCATGGCCCAAATCACTCGAACCAAAGACCAAGAGTGGAAATTAGATGCTGACGTGATTGGAAATAAAATCAACAGCCTGACTCTGCACCATCTTCCAACGGGGGCAGAGGCTCAATCTGATTCACTTGTGAATCCTCTCAATCATCTAGCGCTCTCTTTAGTTGTCAATAACAAGAGGGCCACTGTTGATTGTGATTTGTACTAAGGAATATTTGAAAATTCAAAGTCTTCCAGGTCTACCCGCTTAGCTCGTGACAATTTCTTTCTATTAGCTTAAAAAATACCTATGAAACCAAGAGAACTGTTTAATGAAGTGAAGCGAATCGCCTTGCCCATTCAATCTGTTTGTGAAGTTGGAGTTTACTTTGCCGACAAATGTGCCCTTAAAATGTTTATCACAGCCAAAATCCCGGCGACTCTGATTGAAGCAGATCCTGCCTGCATCGAAGATTTAAAATCAGCCTATGGAAATTTGCCCTCGGTGCAAATTATTCCGAAAGCGATCTGGCATGAGCGAACTCAACTGAAGTTTTATCGCTCCAATGCTTCAACTTTTGCTGGCGCTGTGGGTGGCAGCCCGGCGGTGATCAATGATTCCTATCAATTGCGCGATCAAGATTCGTTCGCCGTCGACACAGTTCTCTTTAGTGATGTCGACTCAGGAAATTTTGATCTTGTTTTGATTGATGTCGAGGGAGCCGAATACAACGTCCTTCAACATATGAAAAGCCGACCCAAGGTGCTTTCATTAGAAATACGCGCCAGCAGTTACCAAAATCCTCGATTGCATGAAATTCAGAATTGGCTGAGAGAAAATGATTACAAGCTTTGGTTTCATAATGATACAGACTCTGTCTTTATCAGAGGAAACCCATCCTTTACAATTTCACAAAAATTTTATTACGGAGTTCTCAATTTTCGAACCAATTGGGAGCAAGGCTATCAAAAGCAAAAAAAGAAAATTCGGCAGCTTTTGAAAATCAAACACTAGAAATCAGCCAAAACATGAGATGCAGAATCGATTGGGCACGCAGGGAGCTTTTCAAAGGCATGCCCTTAAGGAGTTTTTCTGAAAAAAAGCATCCGGACTTATTTGTGCCATCGCTCAGAGGACCGTTGCGCCCCCCTCGACGGCCTGCGAACGCTGGCGATTCTGCTCGTTATTGCTGGTCATTGTGCAACTCAACTCGACACTGGCTCAACCTCCCCCGAAGCTCAAATGCTCATGCATTTCCCTTTGATTCGCTTCGGCTGGAGTGGTGTCGATCTATTTTTTGTCCTCAGCGGTTTTTTGATCGGCTCTCAGCTTTGGAAGGAGTTTCGCGAAACTGAAAAAATCAGAATCCTGCCATTTCTTTGGCGAAGAGCTTTGCGCATTTGGCCGCTGTATTATCTTTTTCTGGTTCTGGCTTTGCTTGTTACTTCAAGTGGTGAAGATGTGCAAAGGCTCTGGCCTGATTTTTTCTTTCTGACCAACTATTTTGAATCCTCGGTTTTTCCTGGAAGTTGGTCACTTTCCATTGAAGAGCAATTTTATCTGCTTGCTCCCCTGTTTGTCTTCTGGCTTGGTAGACTTGGTCTCCGCACACGCTGGACGATTGCTCTGTCTCTGTTTTGCTTGGCGCCGCTGATGCGGTTTCTCACTTTGCGATTTCAGCTTTCCCATTTTCAGTTTTCAGATTTACTTTTGGTCACAGACTTTTTACAGAAGCCACTTCAAACTCATTATGATTCTTTGCTTGTAGGTATCACTCTCGCTTGGATTTTTATTGATCATCCTCATCGTATTCAGAAAATTTCACCGTGGCTCATTCTCTTCGGAGTGAATTCTTTGGCAATTGTCTTGGGGTTCAGCAATCCACCTCTTCTCGGATATTCGGGATTTGCCTTACTTTACGGAGGAATCGTTTGGTGGAGTGTCTCGCAGAAATCAGGAGCTCTGATCCAGTTTCTCAGCGCCAAGCCTTTCTATTTCATTTCTCGACTGTCTTACGGAATGTATCTCAATCACTTTTTTTTGCTACTGATTCTATCCAGCTTGAGGGACGGACTGCTGAAATCCTTTGGATTCCTTCTCGCCTATTTCTTTTATTTATTTTTGGTTGTGGGAATTTCCGTGGCTTTTTCGCTCTTCACTTTCCTCACTGTGGAAATTCCCTGTTTCTTTTCTTTTCGAGGCCGATTTAGCAAATCGACTGTGAGGTCATGAGCGGGAATGAAAATTGGAAGCTGAAGGCTGATAATTAATTTCCAAGCGCCTTGAGATTCAGAACCGCATTTTGATGTTGGCGAGTTTTACTGAAGCTGGCTATCACCGTAAAAATTGTATGGCCGCGCCCCGGATTGATGAGATACCGCACAGAGGCCAGGAAATCTGCCATCCGATCCCGTCGATGACATAATCAGGGTGACGGAAATAAGCTCGATGATGAGAAAGGATGAGAGGTAACTGAGTGTTCTGCTAGATTTGATTTCCTGCTGTCGTCACTTCTGAGATTTATTGACATTCAAAAGTGAAATTTGCAGTGATGCTTTTGCCATACCAACCTGAGGCGGGAGTCGTTGCTTTGAGGTTGCGAAGAGCTGCGAAACTTCCGCATTCTTTATCTGCTTTTTGTTAATCACTAAAAGCAGATTATTTTTCACGAGAATCTCCCTGAGGCTTGTTAAAGAGTTAGGTTTAGTTAGCCGTGACTAAGGCGATATGTTTCCTCGACGTTCGTCAGTTTCAAGTTTGTGCCCGCCGCCTCCGAAGAGAATTCAATGTCTCGAGCCAAGACGATGCTCATTGTGATAGTAATGCTGTTAGGAAGTTCAAAGTCTAACTTTGCGCCGACTGAGGCGCATGCGATTGCGCCGGCGGTCGCTGCTCCTGCCGTTGCGATTGGGGCTTTGGAGTTGGCAGCTTTGACCACAGCTACAGCTTTTGCCCTCGGCGCGATCACTGGCTCTCAAAATGAAAGCTTTCAACGTCAAATTTCTGAGCTCATTCGCGACATTAAAACCACAACGGGCGAAATTCTTGGAGCGACTCTTTCTGAGGTTTCGATTTTGTTAAAAAAAGTTTCTGGCGGTAAAGTTTGTAAGGATGCAAATGAAACGGCTGCTCGCAGAGTCAATTCTTGCAATTCAAGTCCTGAAGCCTGTTGCGGAGATTACTTCAGTAAATTTAAAAATCGACTTGAGAAAGGTCGCGGAGGCATTCGAATTTTTAAGAATGACCATCGAAACAAATTGCTCTGTTGTCTTGAGTGGGACGGCACTCACGGAGGTTTTGAAATTTTTGATGATCATGGCAATCATCTCGGTGAGCGGGGTTGTGAAGATTTATCTGATGATCCTTGCCAATATTCCGAGAGCCGAGGGCGCCATGCGAAGCCTGCAAGCTCAACGCATCATACCCGGAGTGCAATGTGCGGCCACTAGTCTTATTACTTATTTTCTCACTTTATCAATCGCTGGCATTTTCATGCCCAAGACTTGCTCCTAAGAACTTCATAGAAATTCAGAGATCTCAAGGCAATCGACTGTTTCAAAATCAAGAGAAAAATGCAGTGATTGGAATCAAGTGCGAGAGGCTCCCAAAAGTTGAATCCGACAAATCACTTCAATTTTTTAGTGGCCGTATAGTTTTAGACGAAACAACTTCTTATTTTTCTCTCAAAGAAAGTG
>JAYUCD010000153.1:0-6620 GCA_043740515.1 Bdellovibrio sp.
CAGCTCCAGCTCCAGCTCCAGCTCCAGCTCCAGCTCCAGCTCCAGCTCCAGCTCCAGCTCCAGCTCCAGCTCCAGCTCCAGCTCCAGCTCCATCTGCGGATGGAACAGTTGTTCCACCTGAAGCGCAAATTGTGGATGCAAGTGGGAATGTTTACACAATTAGCGCGACTCAAACTGTCTTACGTAATGGCAGTGAGCTTGGTTTATCCGCTAACGTCAGCTTACTTGTCTACAAATCAGGAAAAGTTTATCAGCAGAACTCGGCTGGTAGCTTTTGGTATTGGAATGGAAGCACTTGGATCAGTTCGAGCGATCCTCGAAGTAGCGTTGCTGCTATGCCAGTCAATCTGATCGATAATCCTGGTTTTGAAAATGGGCTTGTCGGGTATGACAACTGGGGAAATGCAGTTGCTATCAATACTGATTCACATAGTGGAAGTGGTGCCCTTCAGGTCGGAAACGGAGCCGGAGGAGTGGGACAAAATCTAGATGGAAAATTGACTGTAGGACAAACATATCGCTTGGGTGTCTATGCTAAAATTGGTAACGCCAACGAATGGTCAGCAGTTACAATTCAAGTCCGCGACTCAGCTCAAGTGCAGATTTTGGCAAAAGATCTAGTGATTAACTCCAACGGTTACCAGCTTTACACAGTTGACTTCGTCATGCCTACGGGCGGTGTTGCTGTTTATCTATCGATTTGGAAAAATGCTGGATCTAGCAATCTTATTGTCGATGATCTTTCACTGGTATCGATTCCTTGACCATAAGTCAGTCAATTGAACTTTGGATTTGTGGAATTATTTTTCAACGTCGAAGGAAAAAGACTTTGACCAAGAAGAAATCTCACTTTGTTTCTCAGTTCTCAAGCGCCAGTAGAGTTTTCCTTTAGGAAGAAATTGGGTGAGAAGCAGTTGATTCTCCTGAGAGACAGTGCTTAATATAACCGGCTCAAACTTCTGATTCGTTGAGATTTCCAGCCTATATGAGCCTGCTAATTTAATCGGCGACCATTTAAATAAAATTGGGCTTTGAGAGCCGTTCAGCGCAACGATTGAAGCTCCGTCAGGTGGAAGCTTCAAATCAGGGATTGGTAAATTTCTGAGCGGCACCTGAATTTCGGGGGAGACGGAGGAAACAGAACGACGGGGCATCTCTGGTTGAGATTTTGTTGGCGCAAGGTCGACTGATACCGGCTCCGATTTTTTCAGCAAAACCAAACCTATTTGTAGCGACGGGGCTAGCTTCGATTTTCGCTGCTCAGGTGCGGCGTGCCTCCGAGCGGTTTTTTTCTCGGCTGTTTTGATAGGTGCTTTCTTTTTAAGAGGCGCTGCTTTGGCTATTTTGACTTTAACTTCAGCTGGCGGACTCTTTGCTATCGTTTTCTTGACTGAGATCGATGATTTGATTTGCAAATTATGAATTTCACTCCAATTGGTACTCAAGTTTGATTCTTCGCCGCGGACTCTCCAATAGTAGAGACCTTGGTGAGGAATTGAGAACTGGAAACTTGTCTCTTTCGAAACATGTTCTTCCAGTAGCCCCTGGAAATTCACGTCCCCCGCTATTTGAAGTCGGTAGAACTTTACATTTGGTTTTTCCTGCCAGTAAAAATAAACTGCCTCAGAGACCCCGTGGACTTCGCCGCTAGTTGGGGAAAGGACATTAGGAGAGCGCGACGAAACCAGTTGAAAGCGAATAGGCTCCAAGCTGACTTGCGAATCATTTGTCTCTGATTTTCTTATCAGGCGCCAGAAGTAATACCCATCGGTTAAGCCTAAGTTTGCAAGACTGCTAAGAGCAATCGGAGATTCAGAGCGAGAACTCTGCCATAAAATTTCATGGAAGTCCGAGTCTCTTGAAATCTCAGGCGAGTTGCCGGCACCGCAGTCGCCTGACCACTCAAACTGAGAAGTGCTTTGTTCCGTTAGCCAAAGAACTTGATCCCCAATCGGTGCAATTGGCAAGCAGAGGGAAGTTATGCGAGCTGCTGCTGGAGAAGTTGATGTAGGAACTGCGGACTCAGAAACACCCACAGATTTATGCCTAGCTTTCTGAACTATTAAAATAGATGAGATCACTAAAGCCCCACCCATGAGCCACTCGGGTAAGTTGTGATGCCAGCTTTTTTTTGTCCGAATAGAGCTCGAGGTCCGAGTCCGCAATGCGGGAACTTGAGGCGGACGAGAATTAAAAACAACAGCATCATCTTGCTTCATCTGAAATGCTTCAAAATCAAATAGGATTTCTTTGACAGAGCCGTAACGCTGAGCTGGCTCCTTTGCACACATTTTGAGGATGATTATTTGCAATTGATTTGGAACACTCGGCGAAAGTTCGTCTCCAAAATGGATGGGGTCAGCGATGATCTTGTCGACAAGTGCAGTCCACTTCTTGGCTTCAAACGGCTTCTTACCGGTTAGAATCTCGAAGAGATTTATGCCCAAACTCCAAATATCAGACTGAAATGAAGCTTCTTTTCCATTGATCACTTCTGGAGCAAGATAGTAAATGGATCCCAGTAGCTGCCCGTGCTGAGTTAAAGACTGCTCTTCCCGCTTCTGAATTTTTGCAATTCCAAAATCGACAATTTTTAAAGAGTTGTCCTTGCGGATAATAATATTTCGAGGCTTGATATCACGGTGAATAATTCCAAGCTCATGCAGAACTAGGACTCCCTGAAGCAACTGTTTGAAATAGAGCAGAGCTTCTTCAACTTGCAAATAACCCTTCAGTTCAATGAGATCGTTCAAACAAGAACCATCAATAAATTCCATGACCAAATAGAAAATTCCCTGATCTTCTCCCAGAGCATGGACTGCAACTACGTTCTGATGGCTAAGACGAGCCAGAGTTTGCCCTTCGGCTTTGAAGCGCTGGAGAATTTCTCGTGAATCAGAGGCTTCAGGAGAAATAACCTTAAGTGCGACGCGCCGATTGAGAATGGTGTCTTGAGCTTCATAGACTTCGCCCATCCCACCTTCGCCGACGAGACGGATAATTTGATAGTGACTCAAAAATGAGCCGATTTTTAAACGCTGAGCTTTTTGAAGCATTTTCTTTTCCTGTCAAGTTATCGGATTAAACGGATTAGCAATTGACTCTTGTTTTTTTGAATTGTCTCAATTTGAGTCAACTTTCAGAAATCCAGACTTACGCCAGATGCCGCCAAAGCTCGCTTAATTTAAATAACATTCCATTGGGAGCAATCGACTTTAAGACTGTTGAGAAATCGAATATTTTGACCGAGAGTTAAGCTTTGAAAACCTGTGGAGAAAACATTTTGAGAGTTGCATATCGTTCATTTTTTGATTTTGTTTTCTACTTTATTTCATCTGCAATTTTAATCGTTTCGGTCTTCAGTCCTAAGACCATGGCAGCAGAACATGCCGCCGAATCCATCGTGGTCCCAAATGTCCAGTGGTATCCAATTGAAACGGAAAAGAGTAAAATCTCTCAATATTCAAGAGTCATTCTATCCGGACTAACCCAACCTTTATCACAGATCCGAATCGATGGAGACTCAATCACGGTTTTGAAATCTTTTTACTCTCCTTCTCCCACGCCGCCGTCTCTCGAAAGCGTTCATACGAAATCAAATCGAGAAGGCTACTTTCAAATCTTGATTGATCTTCCGCAAGGACTTTTGCAGTTGCCGGTTCAGGTGACAACTCCAGAGAAGATAAGCAAATCGTTTTTACTGACCTTCGATGTGAATGTGATCAAGGACAAAGTCACCACTAGAACTAAAGTAAGCCCTGACAAACCCCCCGCAGCAGCAAAACAAATTCGCATTTGGGTCGGATTGGGTGGTACCTATCAAAATTATTTACAGAGTTCTGATTCTGCCGCGGATTTGAAATTTCAAACGGTTCAAGCACCCGCTCTCGTGGCTCGGGGTGGATACTGGGGAAAGCGCTGGGGCCTGGATTTTTATTTCCGTGATGCTCCTGGAAAAGTAATTGCAGACGCTCCGCTCCTTATTGAAACGGATTCCTATCATTGGCGCACCTTGGAGGCAAAAGGCCTTTATCAATTCGATCGCGGACCAAAGAGTCGCATCAGCGGTCTGGCCAGCCAGTGGCAGCTTCGGTTCGGAGTCCAACAGCATGAAACTCCCATTTTACAAATCCAAAATGGCAATTTGTTGAGCTTAGACAAATCTGTCTTAATCATGGCTACTTTAGGAGCCGGTCTCTTGCTGAACCAAGAACAAGAATGGTCCTACGAATGCGCTTTGAGCCTCCAACAAGGCTTAAGTTCCCGCGGACCTGGAACAGATTTCAAAGCGACATCTTTGTTAGGCTACGAAGCTCAGATTGGTGCCGCTTACAAAATAAGTCCTGCTTGGCGGCTTGGAATTTTTTCTTACACTCAATCACTTGCCTATTCTTACTCTTATCAAAATGGTTCCGGGAATCTTAAAACTGGAATGCAAAACTTATTTTACACGACTTTTGATTTACGACTTGGCTATGAATTTTAGCTCTGTCTTTCACAGAACCATTACGGTAGCTAGTCTTTCAAAAGTATTCTAGCCTAAAGCCTCAGATGGAGGTTGCGCATGGGAAAATCAAAAATCAAACTTGGCCTGGCTGAAAGAGGTTCTCGATGGATTTTTGCTCAAGTGGCCTTCGATTTCGAGTCACTTTTGAAAAAGATGGAAATACTTTTTTCATTCCTCTTATTTTTCCCGGAAATTTCTGTCAGATTTCTGGGAACTAAAATTTAATTGCTGAACTAGATTTCATCGCCCGTGAGATTTAAGATTTGCTCAATCCACTGCTCTTGGATTGCCGGATTATTATGCGAACAATTTCCTTGAAGGCTCAGTGGCACCCACAGAAAATCTGGATTTCTGGAGAGCCATCGACCACTGACCGCCTGACCTGCACTGTTGACATTGAGCAGGTAATGAAAAGTGCGATAATAAATCGGAGCGCGATTTGGAACCTCCGTACGACTGTCATCATAGCGGTGAATAGTTGCTCGCATCGATACTTCGTAAGTATTGGCTGATCGTTTTTGAATTTGGCCCGAATAAGCGGAGATAATATTGTTATCCACTGGAATTCCCGGATCCGTATCGAGTGCAACCGGCTTTCCCATGTTGATATAAGCCGTCAGTGCATTGTGAAATGCAGCAGGATAAATATCCGTGATATCGTCACCCGGCAAACCGCGATAACGATGCCCAAAAAATGCGTCCGAACTGCAGTAATCTTTTTCAGCGAGCAAACCTTTTTGGTCAGATACAGAAAAGCTGAGTCCACTGGTCACATCTCGCTTGGGCAAACGAGGCTCCGCACGCAAAATAGCGCTCGAGACCCAGCCGTTGCAGTGACCCTCCCAGGATACTCCTTGGAATCGGTGATGCCTATTTTCCCAAGCTACACTTCTTGGATTGCCTCCGCCTCGACTGATGACGTAGCGATCATACTTTGCCATTGGAGATTGAGGCCCTTGCGACAAAGGCTGACCCTCATAGGGCCACCAATAACCTCGCCATGGCAGAGCTGATGGGCTCACGGCTGCTCCGAATCGCCCCTCCGATATTTGAATGTCAACGACAGTGGCATTCGAAGCGGCGAGCTGCTCATAGACCTGGATGGCACTGTCCCTGGTTTGAGCTGAAAATTCGCTGAAGGTCTCGGGCAAATAAATCGGCTCTGTTAGGGAAACATTCAAGGGACTGAAAGCCGTGCTCGAACCATCAGACTTCAGGCGAAGCAGATTCAGATGCCCGGCTTGAAGACTTGCAAAACTGAGAACTCCGTCCGCCGATTGAAGCATGGCTAATTCAGGGCGCACTTTGGCAAAGTCCGCATTGTAGATAAATAAATTTCCATTTTGTCGGTGTTCATAGCACCAGAGCGCGACCCGCCTCGGCTCCTGGACGACAGATCTTGCCGGCGAATCGCCGCTTGAAAGTTGGTAGCAGCGCGCGGGTGAGGTCTGAGAGTCAGACACTTGGCTCGCCCAAACCGATTCGAGCTGAAGGCTGACGACAGTTAATGGCAGGAGAAAGATCAGGTTGAATTGAGATTTGCGCGTTTTGTTTGTATTTTTTTCTGATGGGTGGATTTGTTTCATAGTTGGCTCCGCTGCGTTTAAAGTTTTCTGATTCAAATGACAGTGCCATCTTAGCTTTCACTTTTTTAAATGCACAATCCCACCTGACAGGAAACATAGAGCTTTTGAAATTTAACGAAATCCTCATTTGTTTTGTGCCGAACAGCCTTGCTTTTTGAAAAGAGAGCCTCCGCAGCCGCGAAGGCAGGACTCCAGAATGGCATTTCGCTGACTAGAATCTAGACAGGTGAGCTTCCTCGCCTGGGCTTAAATTGCAGTTGCCTCTAAATTTCTTTGGCCCAAAGTTTGTTAATGGACTCTCTTGAGGGATTATGCAAAAAAATTGGCGCCGAGTTCTCTATGTCACTGTCAGCCTCCTTCTGAGCTTCCAAAGCTCAGTGGCCAGCGCTGTCCCCACTTGCGAAGCGCTTCATTCAGAGCCCGTCTTTCAGGAAAGCCTGCGAATCAAGGCTGACGAATCCTTGACTGTGTCGGAGCTTCATTTAAATCCACAGGACTTGAGCAAGAACCCTGAAGCAGCACTTGAG
>JAYUCD010000154.1:0-3982 GCA_043740515.1 Bdellovibrio sp.
TGATTGGTCGATTTTTGGTCAGCCTGGAATCTAAATTGGTACAGGTTCCCTTTTTCAAGGCGATTTACTCGCCCTTGCGCGATCTCATGAATCTTTTCAATCGCAAAGACAGCAATAAAGAAATGAAAAGTGTTGTTTTGGTTAAGGTCAGCGAAAACGGGGCCTCGGCCCTCGGTATCGTGACACGTGAGAGTTTCAAAGATCTTCCCTTTGCCCATCTGATGACTGACAAAGTGGCTGTTTATTTTCCTTATTCTTATGGAATGGGCGGCTACACTTTGCTCGTTCCAAAAACTATGATAACTGAAGTGGATCTCCCAGTTGAAAAAGCCATGAGTCTTGCCATCACCGGATGGGTCAAGGCCGATGAGCCCAGTGAAAGGCAAAGATAGCCGTTATGAGTGACACACAAACTGCTCTCAACCGCGCCCTCGAAATCAATTTGAACCCTCAAATTTACGGAACCTTTGCTGAAATTGGTGCTGGCCAAGAAGTCGCGCGCTTCTTCTTCCAAGCTGGCAAGGCCTCGCAGACGATCGCCAAAACTATTTCTGCCTACGACATGGTTTACAGTGACGAAATCTACGGCAAAGAAGCCAGTGGCCGTTACGTTTGTGAATCTCGGCTCAAGAAAATGCTCGAAAAAGAGTACAGCTTGATGCACCGAAGATTGGATCAATCTCGCGGAAATTCCACCTGCTTTTTCGCTTTTGCAAATACGGTGGCCACCGGCGATCACAAAAAACGGCCCACCCATGGTTGGATGGGAATCAAATTTCAGACTCATCCCAAGGGTGAGCCCAACGAGATTGTTCTGCATGTTCGCCTTTTAGATAGCATTCGTTTGCAACAGCAAGAGTGTCTCGGAGTGCTCGGCGTGAATCTCGTATACGCAGCATTCACTGAATTTCATTCGCCCGAAAAACTTCTCACCTGTGTGGTTGAAAATCTGAAGCGTGGGCAAGTCGCCATCGACCTGATCCGATTCACTGGACCTGATTTGAAGCACATCAACAATCATTTGATGAATCTCGAGTTGGTTCGCCGAGGTTTGGCCGAAGCCGTTCTCTTCGGTCCAGATCAAAGCATTCTCACCATTTCAGATGAGCTCTATCAAAAACCAGTTGTGATTCAGAGAGGAATCTATCGCCCTGTTACCAAAACTCATGTCGATGTTTTGGAAAAAGGCGTGGCTCAATTTCAGAAAGATTTTCCGAAAGAATCCAAAGACGCGACGATCATGTTTGAGCTCACCATGCACAATTTGCAGCAAGATGGTCATATCCAAGAAAAAGATTTTCTCGACCGAGTGACTTCACTTTGCTCAATTGGTCACCATGTGCTCGTCTCCAATTTCTTTTTATTTTATCGATTAAAAAAATTTTTACGAGACTACACCCATTCGCCGCTGGTGCTGATCATGGCGGCTTCTCACTTGTCTCGTCTCTTTGATGAATCCCATTACGCTGATCTAGACGGTGGTCTGCTCGAAGGACTTGGAAAACTGCTTGATCCAGTCACCCGTCTTTACATCTACCCTCACAAGACCGAGAAATCTTGCATGACCACCAAAACTTTTTTTCCAGATCCCAAATGGCTACCCATCTATCAATACTTTTTGGCGCAAAAACAAATTGCTGACATTTCAGGTTGCGATGAGGCCGAAGAATATGTGCACTCGGATTTCGTCAGAGATTTAATCTTAGCGCGAGATTCGCGCTGGGAAAGCTTAGTCCCAGCAAAAGTCCGAGACCAAATCCAAAAAAAGAATCTGTTTAATTTTTTCTAAGCTTCATTCGCATCAATTGGATTCCAGCCGCGCCAAAAGATAAGTCGCCAAGCTTTGCACGGCTTGTCCACTGCCCCCGCTGCTGCTTGCAGATCCTGTTGGCTTGTCATTCCAACCGTAAATATCGAGATGCGCCCAAGGCTTCGAATGGACGAATTTCTCCAGGAACAGAGCTGCTGTAATCGCACCGCCAAAGCCATCGACGCAATTGACGATGTCTGCGAAGTGAGTGCTCATTTGCGAAGTGTAGCGAGAATAAAGCGGCATTCTCCAGTTGAGCTCACCGGTTTTTTGTCCCGCTTTGTTGAGACTTTCAGCGAGCGAGTCATGATTGGAGAATAAGCCGATGATATCCCCTCCCAATGCCACTTTGATTGCGCCAGTCAGAGTCGCCACGTCAATGATCACTTCCGGCTCGTCATTTCCGGTGCGAGTCGCCGCCACATCCAAAGCATCGGCGAGGACAAGGCGTCCCTCGGCATCGGTGTTGTGAATTTCCACTCGCATTCCATTTCGAGCCGTCAACACATCGCTCGGTCGAAAACTTCCAGCATCAATGCTGTTCTCTGCCATCGCTAAATAAAAATCGAGGGGTCTCGGATAAGCAGTTTCAGCTGCCCACTGCGCGAGAGCCAGAACAGCCGCCGATCCGCCCATGTCTTTTTTCATCAGTCGCATGCCCGACGAGGGCTTGATGTCCAAACCACCCGTATCGAACGTGACCCCTTTGCCAACAAAGGCAATCGGCTTCGCTTTCGCTCCTTCTCCCGTCGGACGATATTTCAAATGAATCAATCGAGAAGGGTATTCCGATCCTTTTCCCACGGACAGATGCAAATTCATTCCTTCAGCCAATAATTTTTTCTCATCCCAAATAGTTACCGATAAATTTTTTGCGCGAGATAATTTTTGAACTGCGAGCTGCTCCATCGTCTGAGGATTGAGAAAATTTGGCGGAGTATTGACCATGTGCCGAGCCCAGTTGACCGATCCACCCAGGCTTTGCGCTTGAGCAATCAACTGTGGATTCAGCTTCTCCCCGACTTTTTTCACTGCAAGTTTCGGCAAGCTTGCCATATTCTCAGCATCTAAAACATTTTTGTAATTGTAAGCCGCAAGCTCAAGGCCCATCAGCAATCCGAAATCTTGCTCTTCGCTTGTGTTGTGAATTTCGATTTGCACGGACTCGAGATGATAGCTCTTGAACTGCCCAACCATTCCACCGATTTGTTCACGCATCCAAACAAAAGGCGACTCCTCGAGCCTAGCGCCGTGTGAGAATGGTCCTTCTCTTTTTTTCGGATTGAGAATCCACACCGGGCCCTTGTCGCCCACAAAACTTAAAACCTCTCGAGTATTTTTTCTCAGATCGGCTTTTTGCCAAGAAGGTGCCAGCTTTGAAATCCATTGACCGACAGTCTTAGTGCTCATGAGGTTTTTTTCAGAACCCAAAACAAAAACCATTCCCAGATTGCTCTTCCCCGTTTTTCCGTTGGCCACAATCTTTGAGAGATAGGACGGAATCTCCAGGAACAAAGGATTGCTCAAATTTTGGACTGTCTTTTTGGATTGATTTTTCACAACTGCTTTGGCGGCTTTTTTCGTCGACTTGATCATTGGAACTCCATTGGCTTGAGTGCAATTATGTCAGCCTCCTAGCTCAGCGTCAAATTTAGAGCTTCATCTTTTCTCCTGTTTTCTCTTGTGTCATTCAAGCCAAGGCGTAAGCTGGTGGGCTATGGGCGACGTCCTTTCCGATTTCAAAGTTTTATTGTTGAATGCTGAAAATCTTTTTCTGCTGTCGGACCAGGAATTGACTCTGGATCACTTGAAATTAGATTCTGTGCAGTGGAATCGCCTTTCCACTTCGGTTTATGAAAATAAACCCTTAGAAAAAGCCAAAGCTCTTGCGCAAGTGATTTTGGATGAAAATCCAGATGTGGTTTTGCTTTGCGAAGTTGGCGGCTTAGAGAGCTTGCAGAATTTCAACCGACTTTTCCTGAAAGACAAATACTCGCCGGCCTTGATTGAAGGAAATTCCGATCGAAACATCGATGTTGGATACTTGATTCGCAAAAATCAGCCTTTCTATTTCGATTTAATTTCAAATAAAAATCGACCCATTCATTATTTGTATCCGCATGAACGCCAGTCCATCGAGAACGGCTATCCAGTCAAAGGTGGAAAGGTCAC
>JAYUCD010000155.1:0-6129 GCA_043740515.1 Bdellovibrio sp.
GTCTTCGATGCCGCTGAAGAAAAAAAGAAATTTGCCATCGGAGTCGACTCGAATCAGAACTGGATCAAACCAGGTATCATTCTGACCAGCATGATGAAACGAGTCGACGTCGCGGTTTTTGATGCGATCAAAGAGGGGAAAGAAGGCAAGTTTCAAGCTGGGGTTTTCCGCTTTGGATTGAAAAACAAAGGTGTGGATTACTCTGTGGACTCTTATAACGACAAAGTGCTGACTGCCGACATCCGCAAAAAAGCCGAAGCTTTGAAAGTAGAGATTATCAAAGGCCAAATTCAGGTTCCTGATTATTACAAGAAGGCCAAATAGGAAATGGCAACAGACGCTTTGCTTGAATTTAAAAATGTCAGCAAAGCGTTTGGAGCGGTTCAAGCAAACGACCAAGTCAGTTTTTCCGTCCAAACCGGAAGCATTCATGCCCTCGTCGGCGAAAACGGCGCCGGCAAATCAACCATCATGAAAATGCTCTTTGGACTTTACCAAAGGGACCGCGGACAAATTTTCTTGAACGGCGAAAGCATTGAATTTGAAAGTCCCTTGCAGGCGAAAAGAGCTGGAATCGGAATGGTTCACCAACATTTTATGTTGGCGGGTCCACTGACAGCGCTGGATCATATTTTCCTGGATGACTTTTCATTCAGCTCTTTGCTGCGACCTTTGCCTAAAAAAAAGAAACTTCAAGTTCTTGAAAGCTTGAGCGAAAAATATGGAATGCCAGTTCCATGGAATGAGAAAATCCAAAATCTCAGTGTTGGCTTTCAGCAAAGAATTGAGATTCTTAAGCTGCTTCATAAGGATTCTAAAATTTTGATATTAGATGAGCCCACGGCGGTTTTGACTCCTCAAGAAGTGAAAAGTTTATTTGAGCAATTGAGGCAGTTGAAAAAATCAGGGCACACAATTTTATTGATCACTCATAAATTAAAAGAAGTTCTGGAGTTAGCCGATGAGGTCAGCGTCTTTCGTCAAGGTCGGGTGATTCAGAGTCTCCCCGTCAACCAGACTTCAGCTTTGCAGCTCTCTGAATGGATGATCGGTCGCAAGCTGATGCCGCTACAACGAAACGCCAGTCAAAAATTGACCAATCAGTTCGAGATGAAAGAACTCAGTCATCAAGAATTGAAATTACGAAATTTAAATCTCAAAATTCAAGGTGGTGAAGTGGTTGGAATTGCTGGCGTGGAAGGCAATGGCCAATCAGAGCTTCTGCAAGTTTTGCTGAACCCCAGAAAATTTACTGAGCTACAGGGTGAGCTGCTTTGGAGAGATCAGTCTCTGCTTTCTGATTCACCTTCGGATTTAAAAAATAAAGGTTTCTCTTATCTGCCAGAAGATCGCTTAGCACAAGGAGCTTTGGTCGATTTCAATTTGGAAGAAAATTTTATTTTGGGTCGAGAGACGGAGCCTGAGTTTCAGAAAAATGGTTTTTTGAAAACTTCGCAAATCCGAAAATCAACCGAAGCCGCCATTCAGAGCTTTGATGTGCGACCGACAAATTCGAAATCTCAATTTTCGCATCTTTCCGGCGGCAACCAGCAAAAGCTCGTGGCGGCACGTGAATTTTCTCGCAGTCCACAATTTCTGATTGCTGCTCAGCCGACTCGGGGAGTGGATATTGGAGCAATTGAACGCCTGCATTCAGAAATTTTGAAATGGCGAGATCAAGGTTCTCCAGTTTTATTGATTTCTTCGGATTTAGAGGAAGTGATGAAACTCTCTGATCGAATTCTCGTGATGTTCGAAGGACGTTTTGTTGGTGAACTCGCGGCTCATCAGTTCGATGAAATGAAAATTGGTCAGTGGATGACCGGCGCTCACTTGGAGGCGAATTTATGAAACACTTCTTTCGCCTTTCAGCTGGATTGTTTATCGGCTTGTTTCTGTCGAGCGTTTTAGCATATGTCGCCGGCGAGAATCCATTGCATGTTCTTTCTGTTTTATTTCGAAGTGCCTTTGGCTCACCCTACGATCTGGGTCTCGCTTTATTTTATACGACCTCTTTAATTTTCACTGGTCTTTCCGTGAGCATGGCTTTTCATGCTGGATTGTTCAACATTGGAGCCGAGGGGCAGCTGACAGTTGCCGCCCTAGCCGCAGCCTGGTTTGGGGTTTCCTTTCCTCAGATGCCCGTCACCGTCGCACCATTTTTAATTGGCGCTGTTGGCATTTCGGCAGGCGCATTTTGGGGTTGGATCGCTGGCTGGCTCAAGGCTAAGCGAGGCAGCCACGAAGTGATCGTCACAATGATGCTCAACTTCGTCGCAGCGGCTGCGACCAGTTATGTTGCGCTCGAGTTGATTAAAAATCCAGACTCGCAAAATCCAGAAACCAAAGCTTTGCCCGCAGAATTTTTATTCAAGGGTCATGATGCTGTTCAGGATTTTTTCAAGGACTCGCCAGCAAATTTGTCTTTGTTGATTGCTCTCGCGCTCAGTGGACTGTGCTTTGTTTTCATTTACAAAACAGTTTGGGGTTACCAACTGCGAGCCAGCGGGCAGAATGAAAAAGCGGCTGAAATTGCTGGAATCAATCCGCAAAAGTGGAAAATGATTGCCATGGCCCTTGCCGGCGGCCTTGCAGGTTGCGTGTGCCTGAATGAAATTTTAGGATCGGCTGGGAGATTCAAGATTGGTTTTTCTCCAGACTATGGTTTTGTCGGAATTGCTGTTGCTTTGCTCGCGCGAAATCATCCATTGGGAATTTTGGCCTCGGCTTTTTTATTCGGAATTTTGCAAAAAGGCGCTTCAGATTTAGATATGGAAACACAATTCATCACTCGAGATTTCACAAGAGTGATTCAAGCCATTTTAATTTTCTCAGTGGCTGGAAGTTATTATTTCGAAACTCACCTGTTCAAAAGACGAAAGAAAAAGCTGCCATGATCACCGAAGTCCTGCTCTCGCTATTCTCGGTCAGCTTCTTAATGAGTGTGCTTCGCGGCGCCACTCCGCTCATTTTTGCTTCCATGGGTGGATTGCTCAGTGAACGCAGTGGCCTGATCCAAATCGCACTTGAGGGTTTGATGTTAATGGGCGCATTGTTTGCGGCGATTGGTGCACTTTATTTCGGCTCACCTTGGGCCGGTCTCTTGTGCGGCGCCATGGCTGGCCTTTTGGCGGCAAGTTTGTTCGGATTTTTTGCATTGGTGCTTCGATTAGATCAAATTATTGTCGGAACTGGTTTGAATCTTTTGGCCGTGGGAATTGCGCCTTTTGTAACAAAAATTTTATACAACTCGACCGGATCGACTCCCAGTTTGCCTCAGGAGATTCATTTCGGTTTTGCGCCGATCGTGATTTCCTTGTTGGTCGTTGCGTTGGTGACCTATTTGTTCTCTCAAACCAAAGCAGGACTTCTGCTTCGATTTTCAGGAGAGGCTCCTGAAGCCGTTGAGGCGGCTGGATATTCCCTGAACAAAGTTCGTTGGAGTTTTCTCATGTCGGCTGGTTTTGTCACAGGTATGGGTGGAGCCAGTCTTTCTCTTTTTCTCGCCTCCTCTTACTCGCCCAATATGACTGCTGGCCGAGGCTTCATGGCTCTTGCCACCTTGATTTTCGGCAAGTGGCGCCCCCTTCCCACGTTAAGCGCCTGTTTGTTTTTTGCTTTGGTAGACAGTTTGCAAATTCAGCTTCAGGGATTAAATACGGGCCTGCCGATCCAGCTGATTCAAGCTCTGCCTTACGTGGTGACAATCATTGCACTGGCTGGGTTTTTCGGGCACAGTCAGGCGCCAAAAGCCCTGGGTCAACATCTTCGCATTCCATAGGAGCGATCTCATGATGAAAGCTTTTTTTCTAACCTTGATTGCCATCAGTTTTTTATTTCCAAGTCTCAAGGTCATGGCTTGGGGAGGCCGAGGCCACAATACAATTTGTGAAGCCGCTGTTTTTCTATTGAAAGAAAAATCTTTTAAAGACTCGCTTCAACAAAAGCCTTTCCTGATGGGTCATCTCTGTAACATTCCTGATTTTTATTGGCGAAGCCTTTCCCCTGAGTTCACGAAATTGGGAAATCCAACCCATTTCGTAGATGTGGAAATCACAGGCCTCGCGATCAAAGATGTTCCTTTGGACTACAAACAGATTGTTGAAACCTATACTGGCAAGATCAGTCAGTTTAACAAAGAGACGACTATCAGAAATGTGCCTACTGAATTTGGTTCCAACTGGTGGCGCGCTGATCAGTTTTTTCGCCGAGCGGTCGCACTTGGAAAGGATTGGAAAACCTCTCCAGCTCCAGCGAACGGAAAAGAAGAGCAGGACGAAAATTTTCCTTACAATAAAAATACTTACAATTTTTATTTGAATTTAGGACTGATGGGACACTTCGTCGGCGACAACAGTCAACCTTTTCACTGCACCGGCGACTACGATGGCTACGCCGCTGGCCACGGCGGAATCCACGCCTATTTCGAAGATGCGATCGTTGGAACCATGCCCTACAATCTAATGGCCAAAGTTGTTGAAGAAGGCCAGCGCATGCAGAAGATGGCAGTTTCAAAAAACAAATCCGAGCAAACTCAAGTTCGCTTTCTCAATCAAAAAACTGTGTTGGAAAAAATGCGCAGCTTAGGAGAAATTTCGGTTGCTGAAATTCCTCTAATTTATTCTCTAGATAAATTAAAAAAGCCGTCGATTGATAAATCAGAGAAGGGAATGTCCCTGCGCACGGCGGCTGAACGAGAGTCGGCGGAACTTTCGAATCCGAAATTTCAGAAATTGATTTTGAAAGAGTTGGCGCGATCAGCCGTTTTGCTGGCTCAGCTTTGGGATGAAGCTTACGTTCAAGTCGGGCAACCGAAACTGGGAGCTTACAAAAGCTATAAATTTCCGTTCACGGCGGAATTTATTCCACCTGACTATTTTGAAATCAAAGCGGAAGAAAAAAAGGCAAAGTGAAATTCTTTTGGATGGCACTGATTTATTTCAGTCCCAGGCTCAGCCAAGCTCACATCATCGGCGTGATGCCCTGGTGCTTAGCAAACTCGCCAGTGCATTTTGAATGTTTTCATGAGGATCATGAGCTGTGTGAGAAAACCGCTCAGAAGCGAACAAATGCTTTCGAGCGATGGAGTTGCGTGCCCTTCCCAGTGGATTTTCGAAAGATTCCAAAATCTGGAGAAGGCCCGGCGGCCACCGAAACTACTACACAGCCAGCGGCACCGAACAAAAAGACTACAGACAGTTTTGATTTGTAGGATCTCGAAAGCAAGATGTCTCAGCAGTTCCGTCGGCACCTGGAGCACCATCAGATCCTTTAAGACCGAGCGAAGTTGTAAATCCTCCAAGAGGTTGAGGGGCGCCACCCATTCCTCCAAGGCCGCCTCGACCTGCCGTGATGAGTTTCTCAACTTTCAACGAATGGGCGGAGTAAATTGAAATCTGAAATCGTCCCGAGCTTCCTCCTGCTCCCCCGGGTCCACCCGGCCCTCCTACTTTCGTAAAAAAATCTAGAAAATATCGTCTCATTCCATGGCTTCCAGGTGGCAGTATCGGACTTTCGTAAACAAATGGAGGATCAGCTGGCAAAGTCATCCCCATGGAACCGGAGCCGCCGTCTTGACCGCGCATCTCCATTTTCAATATTCCGGCGCCAGAGTTTAGTAAGATTTGTATATTTCCACCGGATAATCCATTGCCTCCGATCGTCCCATTATCAATCCCTGCAAATGTTCGAATCATCCCGGCTTCAGAGTTCATTCGATCGGCCTGAACAAACAGTTGATGCCCGTTGGTTGTGACCACTCCCTTGGGTCCAAAAAAGATTCGGGCGTATTGGGTCCACATTTCATCTTTGCTCAAACTCATTTCTTGTTGAATCGAGAGGTCGATTGGGATTTGAACTTCGTGCGTCTTCGTGACTTCGAAATTCTCACCGGTCTTTTTACCGATTTGATAAATGTAATGGTGGCCTGCAACGACTTGATTGTCGATTAAAACTCCAGCTTGAATCTTGAAAGGAATTCGAAGGGCCGCAGTTGCCTCAGCCGAATCATTGCTCTTCTCAAGTCGTTGGACAAAATCAGAATCATCTCGAAACGCCAATTGAACCAAATAATGATTGGCCTCGGCCTGAGCTACGACCTCGATGGGTGCTAAGGCTTGTGGGGCTTCA
>JAYUCD010000156.1:0-6367 GCA_043740515.1 Bdellovibrio sp.
CGAAGCTCGCGGGTTGCCTCGTGACCTCCCAATCTAGGCATTTGCACGTCCATCAAAATGGCGTTGATATCCGAATTGAGAGCTTTACGAATTCCTTCGATACCGTCGCTGGCCACGCTCACTGTCGCCCCGCCCAGTTTCAGCATTCGACTGATGAGCACTTGGTTATCGACCGAATCTTCCACGAGAAGGATTTTCATTCCAGCAATATCATGAATGCCGCGTATTTTGGGAAAGGCTGGGAGCCCGGTGTCTACCTCAATGCAAAAGGTGCTTCCTTCACCGGGTGCGCTGTGAGTGATTTTCAAATCTCCACCCAAAGCTCGAGCCAATTCTCGCGATAGCATCAAACCCAATCCTGTGCCTCCAAAAATTCGTGTCGCTGAAGAGTCTGCCTGCGAAAAAGGCTGAAAGAGATTTTTCTGCATTTGCTTTGCAATGCCAATGCCGCTGTCACTGACTTCGATCTGCAATTTTTCTTTCAGCTGATCGCTCGATTTCATCAAAACCTTGACTGACACTTTACCTTGATTGGTGAACTTGATGGCGTTACCGATAATGTTCGATAAAATTTGTTTCAAACGAAAAGGATCCGTTTGAATGCTCGGAGGCATTTTCGGATCCATTTTCAACTCCAGCTGAACGTTTTTCTGGATGGCTCGCGACTCGAGAGAAGAAAATACCTCGCTGATCAAATTGGGCAGAACAACATCATGGATTTCAATTTCAATTTTGCCAACTTCCACGCGAGCAAGGTCGAGAACATCATCAATCAAAGCCGCCAAAACTTGACCGTTTCGCTTGATGGTTTTGACATAGGCTTGCCGATCGGAATCAGTCAAATCAGGCTCCATGAGAAGTTCTGAAAAACCCATGACCGCACCCAGCGGCGTGCGAATTTCATGGCTAATGTTGGTAAGAAAATCATTCTTAACCCTCTGAGCATTGGTTGCCTCGAGCCGACTTAGCGAGGCCGCATGCGCCAGCTCGCGATTTTCCTTTTGCAGGGCCCGAGTCTGAAGTGCCAAATCCAAAATCAGACGAAGGCTTTTCTTGCTGATCGATTTTTCAATGAATTTCAATGGATAGGGGAATTGATGAAAGCTGTTGTTTGGCTGGGAATGAAGCGACTCACAAAGAATAAAAATAGGAATTTGCGATCTTGAAGCCTGGCGCCCTAAGAAATTTTTCAATAGCTCCTGGGATTTTGGATCGAAGAGAGACTCGTCTAAAACCAGAACATCCACGTTCGAATTTAAAAACTGGCCCAGTTGCGAAACATCTTGGCAGTAGATTATTTTGTCTTGACCCACTTCAAGCGAAGGGGAAAACGGACTTAGAATGAGGGTCTGCGAGCCTGACGAATCCATTGCTTGAACAGGACTGCAACTCAAATGCCATTCCGGTACTTTAGTGACTCCGTATCTAATAGCAACTGACTCGCACATGAGGTGCATTTTTGCCTCAACTTTCAGCGAGCACTTCAGGTTGGGGCGGAGACCACTTGGTAACCCTATTCCTAGAGCTCATCTCCGATTTTCAGTTCTGCGCGTCGCAAAACTTATTAGGTCTTTACTCAAGCTCAGTTTTTTCACACCATACTAGAAAAGCTTGAAGCTGAAATTACAGGGAGATTTGAGATGTCGACTGAAATTGGAGTTGCTATGGGAACGACAACTGAGACGGAAAGCGAAAATCCAGTTTACATGTCGACTGAGGAAATTAAAAATTGGCAGCCTTACACGGAATTTCCAAAACCAGGCGATTACAAATCGCTGCTCAAAACTCGCATGCAAGAGGTCAATCAGTGGAGCCGAAAGCAAGTCGCTGGCCGTCGCTGGGGAATTGGCTGCGTCTCCCTCGAGATCACTCAGCGTTGCAATTTAGATTGCACACTTTGCTATTTGTCGGATCATTCCGAGGCGGTTAAAGACGTCCCTTTGCAAGAAATTTTCAATCGCATCGATATGATTTATCGTCACTATGGTCCGAACACTGACATTCAGGTTTCCGGTGGCGATCCCACTTTGCGCGAACGCAGCGAGCTGGTCGCAATCGTTAAAAAAATCAATGAGTATGGGATGCGCTCCTCGCTTCTTACCAATGGAATCAAAGCGACTCGGGATTTATTGACAGAGTTAGCCTCAGTTGGATTGAAAGACGTGGCCTTTCACGTCGACTTGACCCAGGAAAGAAAAGGCTATCGGACAGAGATGGAGCTGAATAAAATTCGTGAGGATTACATTGAGCGAGCGCGTGGATTACCCATCGCTATTATTTTTAATCTGACTGTTTGCGCCGACAACTTCAAAGAGATTCCAGATCTAGTTCGCTTTTACATCCAACATGCCGGCACCATCAACTTTGCTTCCTTTCAATTGCAAGCAGACACGGGTCGCGGCGTTCTGCGAGAGCGTGATTTCTTGATCACTCAAGACACTGTCACAGCTCAAATTAACAAAGGCGCAGGCATCGATATTAATTTTGATGTGCCAATGACTGGCCATCCAAAGTGCAACAAATACTCTTTCCTTTTGGAGGCTGGAGGAAATCTTTACAACTTCGTTGATGATTTCGTTTTGGATTTCATTGAAAAAACGGCGGACTCTCAATTTGACCGAGCCAACAAATGGAAAACAATTAAGACAGCCGTATCTGCGTCATTGAAGCATTCGGATCTTTTGGCTCCAGGATTGAAATTCATTGGCAGGCACTTTTGGAATATGAAAAAAGATCTGGTGAAGAGCCGTGGCAAAGTGAACAAGATCGGCTTTTTCGTTCACAACTTTATGGACTCTTGCAAGCTTGAGACAGAGCGCATTCAAGGCTGCGTCTTCATGGTGGCAACGAAGGACGGACCTCTCTCCATGTGCATGCACAACGCCAAACGAGATGAATACATTTTGGCGCCAGTGAAGGTGAAATCTGATTTCGGCACTAGAGTCTGGAATCCACTGACTGGTGAAATTCTCGAAGAGACTGTAGCGGAGAATCTTTTTAAATCTGCGTCGATCATTCCTGCACCGACAGCCTTGCCGATGAAACACACCAAGGGCCGAGTAAGGAAGGAATTAATGCAAAACAAATTGGCTTCGACTCAAGCCCCCGCGCAAGCTCACTCGCAGCCAGCAAATCCCGGAGAACCTGCCAATTGAAATTCAAAGCAAGCCAGATCTTTCGCCAGAGCTTTTTTTTAAGTCTCAGTTTCCTTCTGGCTTGCTGCTCAAGTTTGGTTAAAGCTCCCGAATCTGCATCTCACTCTCCAATGACCGATGCTCAAGCAACGGCAGCCTACGCCCGCGTGTTGGAAAAATTTGTCAACAAGGATGGTGAAATTGATTTTGAAGGCCTTTCCAAGGCTCGACAAGATCTCAATGACTATGTCGCCTTCATTGCGCGCAAGGATCTCTCAACTATGAAAGATCCACAGGAGCGACTGGCCTACCTGATCAACTCTTACAATGCTCTCTCGATGTTCTTGGTGATTGAAAAAGGAATTCCAAAAACCAATGCAGGCTTTAAGAAAGTTGGCTTTTTCTATTTGACGAAATTGCAAATCAATCAGACCTCAAAATCCTTGGTCGACTATGAAAAAGAAGATATCCGCTCGATTGGTGAAGACAGAATTCATTGGGCCCTCAATTGCATGGCCGTTTCCTGTCCCCGCCTGCCGCAGACGCCTTTCACCGGAGCTCATTTGGAAAAAGAGTTGACGGCTGCGGCAAAAGAATTTTTTAACAGTTCAAAAAATGTAAAATTCGATGATACGGAAAAAACTGTTTATCTGACTCAGATTTTTGATTTTTTTCCCAAAGACTTTGTTCCTCACAAAGCGCCCAATTTTATCGATTACGTCAATTTATTCCGAGACGTTGCTGTTCCAACGGACTACAAACAAAAATTTATAGACTATGATTGGACGGTGAATAATTCCAACCGCTCCAAAACCCCAGCCAAATAAATTGCAACCAGAGATCCGTATTGACACGGATTGTGCGCTTGGTTCCTGGAATGAAGATCCAGATGATTCATTTGCAGTGCTTTACAATTTACTAGGACCCCTTGCCGCTCAAAGTATTTTCAGCGTTGGCGGCAATACCTCGGCTGAAGTTGCCGCCGAAAATTGCAAACAGATTTGCTCTTGGATCGATTCTTCCGGCGAAGTTATTTGTGGTCTCAACCCGGTCTCGACTGAATCTTCCACTGAAACTTTGAAAAGCAGTCAATCCCAATTCCCAGTTCAAGTCTTAGGCTTGGGACCTCTCACTAATCTTGCACGATGGCTTTCGCAAGACGCTCACCTTATTCAGAGCGCGTGGTGCACTCTCGGCCACATCAAAACATCTGGATCTCTGCCACCTTTTTGGCCGGTGGAATTCAATGCCACTCAAGACCTGAAGGCTGCCGAATTTGTTTTCGCTACTTCAGTGGAGTTAACAGTGGTTCCTTTGGATGTGGCAAAGCTTCTGAGGGTAAGTGACGAGGTCTGGCGCCGGCTCGGAGAATCAGAGTTGGGACGAAAACTACAAGCCCAGTGCTGGCGCTGGCGGATGCGCAACCTATTGCTCAAGGCGCATTCGCACTTTCCAGCCTGGGACTTAGTTAGTGCCACTCTGATTGAGAATCCACAGCTAGGGAAAATAGAGAAAGGCCGCTTGAATTTTTATAAAAATGGACTGGTTTTGTGTGATCCAAATTACATCGCCCAAACCCATCACCCGAGAGAGATTGCCAAAATTCAAAAGTCGGTTCGAATCGTCACTGAGATCGATTGTTCTGGAATTTGGAATTCTTTTTTTCAGCGGCTTCATTCATTCTAGCTTCGAGTCTTCACCCAGCAGATCTTTTTTTAAACTTTCAGAAACAGGCTTTTCGCCAACCCAAGTTTTTAATAAAACTTGGGCGAAGCTTTTGTCTTTCGACTTGAAAATGCTTTTCTCGTTCAGAAAAAATTCGAATTGATCACCGGAAAAGAGGTAACGGTGATGCTCACCTTTTTTGAAAGCTGGCACTATTTTGAGAAAGGCTGCTTGCTCCTTTTGAATCTCCTGGCATTGCTTGGCGCAAGCATCTTGCAAAGCGAGATTCCATCCCTTTTGACTGTCTTCTTTGGAAATATCATACAGCGGATGGAGCTCAATCGACTTTGTCTCTTTGGAAGTCGTCAGGTCTTCCTTCGCCTTCCCTTCTTCATATTTTTTTTCTAAATACAAAGCTGCAATATAAACTTTGATATTAAAAAAGCTAGCTGTGCGATGACCGGCTCCCTGTCTATGCAAATTCATTTCGCCAACTTTGAGATCTAACGGAAAGACTTTGAATTCTTCCAAATCTGCAGCACTGGCACTGCTTCCGTATCCAACTTGGAAGACAAACAGCAGAGTCAAAAGTTTCAAATTGTTCAGAAACTTCGGAAAAATCGGTCGTGGCGGAATCGAAAAAAACTTCATAGACAAGACCTCACTGATCAGCAATCCTATCGGAGATGAAATTTGAAAAGAACCTTAATTTTGCTTTGCACTTATTTTTTGTACTGATTTTTTTTGCTTCAGCGGTTGGTAAACTTTTAGATAACCGAGGTTTTGCTGAAGTCATTGGAACTTACCAGATGCACTTGCCAGAGTTTGTTTTGATGCCCTTGGCATTGAGCATTAGCTTATTTGAAGGGGCTGTTTTTTTATTTTTAATCCTGCGCAAAAATAGGCCGCAGGTGGCTCTGCTTCTGATTCTAATCCATGCTGGCTACACAGCACTGGCAGTCATGACGAACTTGCGAGGCCTCCATCTCACAAACTGCGGCTGCTTCGGCGTCTTCTGGGGGCGATCGATGACTTGGAACACAGTTTATGAAGATTTGCTGCTGACATTTTTGTCTTTTCTTTATTGGAAAACTCTTCCGGACAAGAAATAGAGCTTGCGACTGGGCTAGACCCTTGACCAAGTTCCTGACTCTCAATCGCCCTCACTTTACATTGCTTGCTTGAATCTTTTAAACTGAAGAAAATAGACCGTGCCCCTTGTGGCATCAAGGGAGTGGTAAAATGGCCAGTCGAGAAAACTCAGTCGATGTTTTGATCATCAATCCGAGCGCCCTGTCTCAAATCTATCAGTCTCTCAGCAGTGAGTTGGCCGCAGTTGAGCCACCGATTTGGGCCAGCCTCATCGCCAATCATCTCCGTTCAAAAAAACATTCGGTGCATCTCATCGATGCTGAAGGGCATGGTTACACGGTTCAAGAAAGTGTGCAAAAATCAGCCGATGTGGAACCAAAACTGACGGTGATTGTGGTCTATGGTCAACAGCCTTCGGCATCAACGCAGAATATGTTTGCAGCGCATTTATTATGCGATCTTTACAAGTCCACTTA
>JAYUCD010000157.1:0-15448 GCA_043740515.1 Bdellovibrio sp.
GATGACGGAAGAAAATTAGGTCTCGAAGGAATGATCAACTTAATCATTCAGGGCCTTGATTACGATCTCGAAGCGGCAAGAACAAAAGCAAAAGCCAAATCCCCACAGCCGAGCTGGGAACTTCTCAAAGGAAGTGTATTTGCATCCGATCCCATTCCCAGTGTCGAGTTAGGACTTGCTCTGACCTGGGTGGAAAATAAAAATCAGTTGCCTGAGCTCAAAGAATTTCATTTGGATTCATTCAAAACAAAAAATCAGGAGCCTTTGGTTCTTGGCATCACCGGAACGGGCGGGGCTGGGAAATCATCTTTGATCGATGAGCTGGTGCAACGCTATTTGAATACTTATCCAAATAAAAAAATTGCTGTGGTCTGTGTCGACCCTTCCAAACGAAAAACCGGTGGATCTTTGCTCGGCGATCGGATTCGTATGAATTCTCTCTCAAGATCAAAAGTTTTTATGCGCTCGGTGGCCTCTCGTGGATCGGGCCGTGAGATCGCCAGCAGTTTGCCTTTGATTTTAAAATTTTGTCGTCAGCTTGATTTTGATTTGATCATCGCCGAGACCTCAGGAATTGGTCAGGGCAATATGGCCATCACCGAGGTCAGCGATCTCTCGATGTATGTGATGACTTCTGATTTTGGCGCTCAATCTCAATTGGAAAAAATTGATATGATTGATTTTGCCGATCTGATCGCTGTGAACAAAGCGGATCGGCGCGGAGCTCAAGATGCGATTCGAGATGTCTCCAAGCAATTTCGTCGCTCACGAAAAATTTTTGATAACAACACGCCTGTGCCTGTCTTTCTCACTCAAGCGTCACAGTTCAATGACGACGGAGTGAATCGCTTGTTCTTTTCGCTGGCTGAGCTTTTAGAGAAAAAACAAAAGGGCTGGCAGATCTCCGAAGTCGAAAAGCAGAAAATTTTATCGGCTGATGAAAATAGAATCATTCCTCCTGAGCGGCAAAATTATTTGGCTGAGATTACGAATAGCATTCGAAAATACAAAGATCGCACAGAGAAAATGGCCAGCAAGGCTTCACAGTTGGGGGCACTCAAACAAATTTCGCCTTTGCTGAAGCTGGGCGGAAGTCAGGTGGCAGAGCTTGAGAAAACTTTGCAGCAAGATTTCACGTCGGAAGAGCTTTCAAGCTTAGAGAATTTTCCGAAATTGCAGGAAGCTTACTCGAAAAATGAGTTAGTCTTCAAAGTTCGAGACAAAGAAATTCGACAAGAGTTGGTTCGAAGCAGTCTGTCTGGAACGCCGATTCGCCGAGTGGTCGTACCTCGCATGCAGGATTGGGGAGATCGGTTTCGCTATTTAAAACTAGAAAATGTGCCTGGAGAATTTCCTTTCACCGGCGGAGTTTTTCCGCTGAAGAGAGCGGATGAGGATCCAAAGCGCATGTTTGCCGGCGAAGGAACTCCCGAGCGTACAAACAAGCGCTTCCATTATCTTTGCAAAGGCGAGGCAGCTCAGAGATTGTCGACGGCTTTTGACAGTGTGACTTTGTACGGTCAAGACCCCGACCGGCGCCCCGATATTTTCGGCAAGGTTGGCGAAAGTGGTGTCAGCATCAGCACCCTTGAGGACATGAAAAAGCTTTACGCAGGTTTTGATCTTTGCGCGCCCAGCACCAGCGTCAGCATGACAATCAATGGACCAGCACCGATGATTCTGGCTTTTTATTTCAACACGGCGATTGATCAGCAAGTGGAGAAAAAAGAAAAAGAGCTCGGCCGTAAACTTTCTGCGACAGAGCTTCAAGCCACCAGAGATTGGACTTTGCAACAGGTTCGCGGAACCGTGCAGGCCGATATTCTCAAAGAAGATCAGGGTCAGAACACTTGTATTTTCTCAATTAATTTTGCGCTCAAAATGATGGGTGATATTCAAGAGTACTTTACCAGAAAAATTATTCGCAATTTTTATTCGGTCAGTATTTCTGGATATCACATTGCTGAGGCGGGTGCGAATCCGATCAGTCAGTTGGCTTTTACGCTTTCCAACGGATTTACTTTCGTCGAGTATTATTTGGCGCGCGGATTGAAGATTGATGATTTTGCGCAAAATCTTTCTTTCTTTTTTAGCAATGGTCTTGATCCGGAGTATGCGGTTTTGGGCCGAGTGGCCCGACGTATCTGGGCGATTGCTATGCGCGATCTTTACAAGGCAAGCGACCGCTCTCAGAAATTGAAATATCATATTCAAACCAGCGGCCGCTCTTTGCATGCGCAGGAAATTGATTTCAATGACATTCGAACGACTTTGCAGGCCTTGCTCGCGATTTACGACAACTGCAACAGTTTGCACACCAATGCTTACGACGAGGCGATCACCACTCCGACCGAGAGCAGTGTTCGCCGAGCCATGGCGATTCAGCTGATCATCAACCGCGAATTCGGTATGACCAAAAACGAGAACCCGATGCAAGGCTCTTATTTTATGGAAGAGCTCACGGAATTGGTCGAAGAAGCTGTGCTCGCCGAATTTATGAAGATCAACGAAAGAGGTGGAGTTTTAGGCGCCATGGAAACCCAGTATCAGCGCTCAAAAATTCAGGAAGAGTCAATGACCTACGAGCATCTCAAGCATTCAGGCGAGCTGCCGATCATCGGCGTGAATACTTTTATCAACCCAGCCACTTTGCACGCGGACTATGTGCCTGCCAAAATTGAAATGGCGAGAGCTTCTTTTGATGAAAAGAATCAGCAATTGGACCGAGTGCAGGCTTACCAAAAGACGCACTCGAAAGAATCCCAAGCAAGCTTGCAAGATTTGAAAGAAGCCGTATTGACTGGCAAAAACATTTTTGAATCTTTGATGTCAGCTGCCAGACATTGTTCTTTGTTTCAAATGTCCCAAGCCCTTTATGAAGTCGGCGGTCAGTATCGCAGAAATCTTTAACTGGACCTGCGGAGCTCTCGCAAAATGGCAAAGCAGGAATGCTTGAGACTTGTTTGAAATCTGATAGCATGGAGATATGACAATACCCGAGTCCACATCCCGATTGAGACCTCTCACTTGGAGAATAGTGATCAAAACCATTCTTGGAGTAGGGTTTACCGCTTTGGTTTTATGGGTTTGGCAAAGCTCCATTGTTCGTCTGACCAAAAATTTTTATGAAGTTGATCCAGGGAAATTTTATCGCTCAGCCCAGCTCTCTCCCATAGAGCTCGATGAAGTGATCAAAAAATATGGCATCAAAACAGTGATCAGTCTGCGTGGCGCGCCTGAAAATTCTTATTGGGTGCCCGGCGAAAAAAAGACATTGGAAGCAAACGGTGTCGCCTTTTACAACTTCAGCTGGACCATCGATTATTTTCCAGATGCATCCGAGTTCATTAGTTATTTGAAGGTTTTAAAATTGGCTCAATTTCCAGTTTTGGTTCACTGTCGAACCGGAGCGGACCGAACCGGCGAAGCAACGGCTTTGTATGCGGTCGATTTCATGAAGCTTCCAAAAGAAGAAGCGATTGAAAAATTTCTCAATTTTAAATATTGGCATGTGCAAAAGTTCCATCCCGCCAAGGCCGAATTCGTGCGGCGTTATCCAGGAATCGAGCAGGCACTGGCTAGCTACAATCACTGCGCTCCAGAAAATATCCAGTTCGCCGAGCCCGGCCACTGTCCAAATTAACTTTGCTGCAGTGATTGCGATTGAAGTTGAAGGCAGATGCTTTCAGCCACTGAAATTCCATCACAAGCCGCCGAAGTGATACCTCCGGCATAGCCTGCGCCTTCTCCGCAAGGGTAAAGTCCTTGGTGAGAGATGCTCTGTAAGCTCTTTGAATCTCTTGTGATTCGGATGGGAGAGCTGGTTCGAGATTCGATTCCGTAGAGCTGAGCCTTATCGCTGATGAAGCCTTTGATTTGCTGATCGAAAACTTGCAAACCTTCTTTGATTCGCGTGGAAATCGGCTTCGGAAGAATTTCATCCAAACGAATGGAAAGTGCTCCCGAAGGCGAGGAGCTGGGTAGGACTTTTCCAGATTTGCCGGCAAAAAAATCGGCGACACTTTGAGAAGGCAATTCTTTGGTTCCGCCTTGAGCTCGCACGGCTTGAAAAGCTCGAGTCTCAAGTTCTCGGCGAAGTTTCAAACCACCGAAAAGATCTTTGCCAAAATATTTTTCATGATCAATCGAGACAACAAGGGCGGCATTGGCGAAGGGTGAATTTCGTTTGTAGTTGCTCATGCCATTGCACACGATGCTGTCGGCTTCGGTTCCACTGGAAAGAACGTAACCGCCGGGACACATGCAAAAGCTGTAGACTCCGACTTTGGATTCAGGATCATGATGAGCCAGTTTGTAATTGGCAGCACCCAATTTTGGATGCTCGGCAAATTGACGAAACTGCAACTGATTGATCATGGATTGGGGATGTTCAATTCGTAACCCCATGGCAAAAGATTTGCCTTCCAAGAAAACGCCGATCTCTTGCAAATGATAGAGCATGTCTTCTGCCGAATGGCCGGTGGCCAAAACCACATGAGATGAATAAAATTTTTCTTGGCTTTCTGTTTCAAGGCCGATCACTTGCTTGCCTTCGGTGAGAATTTTTTCCACCTTGGTGTTGAAGTGAAATTGGCAGCCATGATCGATCAGGTACTGGCGCATTTTTGGAATCACTCGGCGGATGCGATCGCTTCCCACATGTGGATTGGAGAGCCATTGAATTTCTTCAGGCGCCCCGAATTGCACCAGTCGGTGCATCACATAGGGAATCTCCGGACTTTTGATCCGCGTGATCAGCTTGCCATCCGAATAAAGACCGGCACCGCCTTCGCCGTAGCAGACATTGTTGCGCGGATCCAATTCGCCGTAGCGCCAGTAGCGGTTGATACCTTTGATTCTTTCGCCGGCTTCGCTTCCGCGCTCAAAGATATGGCATTTTATTCCGCGCTCGACCAAACGAAGTGCCGCAAACAATCCGGCGGGTCCAGTGCCAACAATCAAAGGCTGATTTTTTTCGCAGGAGTTTGGCGAGCTTTGAATTTTTTCGATTGGGAACTGTGGCGGAACTAACTTTTCACCGGCTTCAGCCACCTCGATCGAATAAACAAAATGTGGGGAATGTCTACGGCGAGCGTCCACGCTTTGCTTGAGGATTCGGTATTCGCCGTAAGACGGAACCAGGTAGGCCAATTTTTCTTCGAGATTGTCGTCGATCGGAATCTCGAGATTTTGGAAGATTTTGGACATGGCACCTTTTACTGTTCTTTGGCTTAAGATGCAACGCTTCCCGAGTGGCATGATTCTACCTGAATCCCAGACCTACTGTTAAGCTTTTCTGATGATGTGGATGCTGCATTTTCTACCGAAAAAATGGCTCAGTTATTGGATAGGAAAGCTGGTGCATGTTCCCTTGCCGAAGCCGCTGTCGACTTTGGCCATTAAAAGCTTCGGAAAATTTTATCAAATTGATTTCAGTGAGGCGGAAAAACCCGTCTCTGAATACAAATCCATCGGCGATTTTTTCGTCAGACGCTTGAAGCCCGGGGTTCGGCCGATTGCCGAAGGTCCCATTGTTCATCCCGCCGATAGTTTTATTTCTCAGATTGGCGAAATCCAATCGGGAAAATGCATTCAGGCCAAAGATCGATTTTATTCGGTCGCCGAACTCTGTGGAGATTTTAAATTAGCGCAAGAATTTGATGGAGGTTTGTTCGTTACCTACTATCTTTGCCCGACAGATTATCACCGAGTCCATTCGCCCGTGGATGGTCAGGTTCTCAAATCCATCCACTTGCCGGGACAACTTTGGCCGGTGAACCATTGGAGTACCGCAAACATTGAAAATCTTTTTGCGGTGAATGAGCGGGTGGTTCTCGAAATTCATTCTCGGCAGGGGCCCTGCCTTTTGGTTTTCGTCGGCGCTACCAATGTCGGCCAGATCCGACTTTTCTTCGATCAAGAAATTGCCACCAACACCACTTTGATTTGTCCTTTGCGCTCACAAATGCGGCAAAAGAGCTATCCGATTCCGATTCCAATACAAAAGGGAGAAGAGCTGGGCGCCTTTCATATGGGGAGCACTGTCGTGATGATTTATCCAAAAACCATTCGTCGTCAGCGCATGGACTGGGGAAGTTTTCAAAATAAAAAAGTTAAACTGGGTGAGAGTTTTCTTTGAAAAGTCTCAGGGTCGAAAAGCTTAGTTTATTTCCAATCAAATCCTGCGGCCTCTTGGCAGTCTCCAGTTTTCAGGTTGGCCTTGCTGGTCCCGAAATTCAGGCCAAGGATTTTTGGCTTGGAGATCGTCAGTGGATGTTCGTTGACTCAGATGGAAAGTATTTATCTCAGAGATCCCATCCAAAGCTTGCGCTCTTTCAACCACGAATGGACAAAGACAAATTCAAATTGAAGATCTCGAATGAAGAATTTGAAATCCAAGCGGCAACAGGAGAGCGCAAAACTGTATCAGTTTGGGGACAGTCAATCGACGCCATCGTGGGAGATCCGCGCATCGCCGAAGCCGCCAGTGAATTATTAAAAACACAGGTCCAATTTGTATCTTACGATGAGAGATCAGAGCGAGAAGCTTTGATCAAAGGGCGTGGCTTGGGAGTGCAAACACGATTCACCGACACTCAGCCATTTTTGATTTCAAGCGCCGAGAGTCTCGCCGATTTAAACTCTAGACTTGAGATTCCGATCGGAGAAGAGCGTTTTCGATCCAATATTTTCTTATCGGGTGCTGGCTTGCCCTTTGCTGAAGACGAATGGAAATTTGTGGGCAACCCATCGATTGTTTTTGAGGCGACAAAACCTTGTGCTCGCTGTAAAATCATCACGGTGAATCCAAAAACTGGAATCATTGATAACAGTGAGCCATTGAAAGTGCTTGCGCAGTTTCGACGGCAAGAGACTCAAGTTTATTTTGGCCAGTATTTTTTATCTCGATCTTTCGGCGAGACCTTATCTGTTGGAGATTTGCTTCAAGCTGTGTGAACCGGATAAGAGCATTCGGTGTTGGCAGTTTCTGAAACGCTGACTTGAACTAACTCAGGAAGATTTTGTTTGGCTTTTTCATAAATCCATTGGGTGAGAAGTTCGGAGGTTGGATTTTCCAGTCCCGGAACTTCATTCAAAGTCCGGTGATCCAATTGTTTGAGAAGTGGCTGCATGATTTTTTCGATCTCATGGTAATCGCGCATCCATCCGATTTTTGGATCCAAGGGGCCAACGAGACGCAAAGTAATTGAGAAGCTATGCCCATGCAGGCGTCGGCAGGGGTGAGACTCTGGCAGACCGGGTAAAAAGCGAGCGGATTCAATTCGAAATTGCTGTTTCAGTTCAAAATTCATGATAAACCTCTAGTCTATGGTGACGACTAAGGTGAATACGACACTGCATCTCTACAAGCAAAACTTTAAATTTTCTTCGGCTCATTTTCTGATTTTCGACGAGAAATCAGCCGAGAAGTTGCATGGGCACAACTACCAAGTGGAAATTCATCTTGAAATTCCCCCAGACACAGACGCTGGCAATGATAAAGGTTATTTTGTCGACTTCAATGTGTTTAAAAAATGGCTTAAAAGTCGCCTCGATCAGTGGGATGAGCATGTGCTCTTGCCGGCAAAGCACCCCGAGATGAAAATCAGCAAGAAATCTCCATCGCTTGAAGTTCACTTTCGCGATCGGTTTTATGTTTTTCCGGAAAATGAAGTTTGTCTTTTGCCGATCACCAATACTTCGGTGGAAATGCTCTCTGAGATTCTGGCGAAGGAAGCTTTTCAAGAATTCAAAAAATATGGAGTTCAGGAACTTCGAATCCAGGTGGAGGAAACTCGCGGGCAAGCGGCATCCACTCGGATCACAATTTAATATCCAGCCACAGTTTCGCGGCTGAGCTCCTCGATTATGCGATCATTCCAAAAGCAAATGATTCCCGAAGAGTCGATGACACTTTTCAATTGCTCCTCGATCTGTCCCGGACTGCCATTGCATTCTTGTGAGGCCAGTTCAGCAAAGCGCAAAAATTTTTCTACATGCCAAGACCACGGAACCTTAGCTTTCGAAGACAGATCGCGATTGTGATTGCCAGATCCGAAGGCGACTCGAGCGACGATGATCCTTGGAAAAAATTCAGAACTCTCGGTGGTATGAGACAGAGAAATAGGATGGGCCAATTGATTTTGAGCCTGCTGTATTTGGGCGGGATCTGACAAGGGGAGAACATAACTTTCCTGACGGCTCGAAGTTGAGACACGAAAATAACGAATCGTCGAAGGGCTTGCTAGAACTTCTGGGAAGAGAACTGGAATGGGATCGGGGATCAAAGCTCGAGAACCCCAAGGAGAAATCAGAATTCCAGAAAAGCGCGCCTCTCCGGAAATGGTGAGTAAGGAAGTTTCCATCGAAGTCGGCAAGCTGAGACGCCGCTTTTCACCTGCTTTGAGGTGCACTTGCAAAATATTTTCTGGGCTAGCCTGCAGTTTGAGATTTTGCTCAAAGGGCGCTGAATTAAAAAGAACCAAATCACTTTGCCGACTGACTCGAACTTTCCAGCGGGTGGATTGTCCAGCAATCAGTGAAAATTGATCTTCGTGCTTGGTTGAGATTCGCAGTGAAAATATTTTATTTTGTTGGGACTTGGCCGGCAACCATACTTCATTTTTGAATTCGTTCAGCGGAATTTCCAGACGAGCATAAGCGGCAACTGAAATGGGATGAGTGCCCAAATTTAAAACCTGATTTTGTGAAGTGAGATTGGTGACCCAGAGTGTTTTTAGTTCGGGTTCTGGAGCAATACTCCAGAATTCAGAAGCTTGGCTAGCACCTGAGAAAAGAAAAATTCGAGCAGTGATGAGAGCCAAAAGACAAAACCTCATCCATCGGAAACGGCCATCGAAGCGGAGACCTCAAGGCTGGTTTTATGGAAAGAGAAGCCAGGCACTCGAAAACCGAAGATCTTTTCTAAAGTCTAGATGCGAAGCCGACAGATTTTGTCTCATACGGAGACAAGCAAAGGCGAACCAATCAAAAACGAAGCGCTCAGGTCGGTCAATGCTGACGTTTGCGGAAATAATAGCGGCGATACCAATGCGATGTTTTTTTCCACAGAGAGAATAAATTTTCATGCGGAAAAATATTCACACGAAAAATCGACCGGGGAGCATCGGCCAAATGCAAGCCTCCCTGATCCGTATTGACTGCGAAGGCGTAGCCAGCTCTCTCGGCGAGATCTGGCAGAGAATCGTTGGTTGAACCGAAGGGATAAGCAAAACTTGTGACCGGGTTATTAAAATCATTTTCCAAACGCAGTTTGGAATCTCTCAGTTCTTTCAAAGCCGAAGTTTCGGGCACTTCGGTCAAACGCAAATGATCAAAGCCATGGCTTCCGATCTCCCAAATTTGTGAATTGAGAGATCTTTTTTCTTGAAGAGTCATTAAAGTCGCCGGAGTTTCCCCCGTTCCTGAATCCCAGGTGTTTTCCAAAATCTGGTGATTTCCCAGAAGAAAAACCGTCGCTTTCATGCCATAATGTTCTAAAAGCGGCTGAGCATTTTTTAAATTGTCGATGTAGCCATCATCAAAAGTCAGAATCAAAGGTCTTGCCGGAAATTGAGAAAAATCTTTTTCGCCGTTCCAGAACGGAAGCAAATCTCGAAAATGCAAAGTTTGAAATTTCATTCGATGAAAAAATTGAAGATGACGAGCAAAATTTTTGCGGGTCACAAAGATTTGATGCTGTGATTTCAAATTTGAATCTGGAATTTTGTGATACATCAAAATTGGAATCCAATGAGGAACGTGACGCTTGAAGCGGGCGGCGCGGTAAAGTTCTAAAATATTCCTCGAAATTTGAATGGGATCAAATTCGGCAGAAACCTTTTCGGCAAGAGTATTTTTTTCTGTAATGTTGAGATGATTTCCTTGCAGCCACTGATCAACATCTGTTTGAATCTTATGCAAATCGAGAAGAACATCTTCTCCTTTTGCTCCCATGTCTCCGAAATTGCTCTCGAGACATTGCTTTAGATTTTTTTCTGTCACCAAGCCGATGGTTTTGTACTCGCCGATGGCTAGCACCTCCGTCTTGGCAAGCAGAGCTTCAGCTGCAATCCGTCCCGAAGCGATAACCATTCCGTAATTGCCCAACTTTTCTGGTAACTGGGCAACAGCTCCGAGCATACTTAAGCGCTGTGGAAAAAGATTTTGCAAAGCTTTCCAATGGGTATGAAAGGCCGAGCTGAAATTTTCTGGCTGAGGTGCCAAAATTGAAATTTTAAGTTGTGGAGATTTTTTTAGCCAGGATTCAAAACATTGAAATGAAATTTTCTCGAAGCATTCGCCTTTGGGCCCTGAGCTTCGACCAACCAGCGCGAGATGCAATCCTTCAGTGGAAACTTGATTGACTTGTGGTGCAGGAATTGGATTGCGAAGCACGCGAATCGCACTGATGGGCATACCAAAAGAATGGGCCATGGCGGTGCGAACGTTCTCACAAACAGCAATTTGCAGTTCTCCATAAATATGCAGAAATCGTTTGGACCAGGAAAAATGCTGTCGTCCATGCAAGGTTGTCAACATCGCCACTGGCAGACCCCAGCGAGCCCAGTAGGAATGTCGAGCAGCACCACGAGAGTGGCAGTGAATGACCGAAATTTTTTCATGAAGTAAAAATTTTCGCAATTTCCAAATATTTTTCATGCGTTCAAAAAACGAAGAGGTCGAAATGGAAAAAGAAATCCAAGGAACTGGCAACTGGACATGCATGCGATCTGAAATCACTGAAATTTTTAAGTCCTGTTTGACTTGGGTTTCGATCAGGACTTTGGCGTACACTTCGGCGCCTGTCAGCTCAGTTTGCGAGAGCAAATGGAGAATGTGCATTCTTGATTTTTCGGCCAGTTCACGTGGAGAGTCAATCAAGGATGATGACAATCCAGGTAGAAATTTGCGATCCTTTCGCTATGTGGTTTCTTCTACTTTTTCTTTCCCTATCCCCGGCTGAAACATCGCTTCCGCCGTCCACAGCCGAGTTCGATCCATCGGCCGTGACCGGAGTCGTGCGAATCATTCGGGCTCATCCTGAAACGGAAGTTTTTTTTAAAGACCGAAAAGACAGTCTGATCATTCCAAAAGGCACTCAGCACAATCAAATTTATGAAGCCTGTGAAGAATCACGTAAAAAGGGAACTCCGGTGACTTTGAAAATTGACATTAAAAATCGCCGCATCCTGAGTTTGCCAGGCACTAGTAAAAAAGATGACGCAGACAAAGCGACCTCTTCTCCGGTCTCTGCTCCTGGCTCTCTGTGATTCTAATTCAAAAGCAATGAGGGCCCTGGCTGGGCCTTTGTCCAGTCGCATCTATCGCCATCGTTTCACTCAATAGATCCATCATAACTATCGATTTTTCTTTGGCGAAAACAGGGAGGAAAATCAGAATTGACCGAGCCATTTGCACGTGGGGTGTGGGTGGCTCTCGATCAAATTCTCGAAGGGAGAAGATATATGAAAACAGAATTTCTCGCCAAGGGCTTCACTCACACAAAGAGCACTAATCAGTTCCTGAAGGACGTGACCGCTGAGCTTGTCGGCGCCTATCTCAAAAACGACAGAGACATTCATTTGCGAGTCACAGTGGACGAAGACCGCCATCGAAGCCAAGGGAGGAAGCCTCACTTTGTCTGTGAAATACAGCTCAAGTGCGCCAGCTCCAAGCGTTATTGGAAAGTTCACAAAGCCTCGGATGATTTTCATTCGGCCGTACTCGAAGCCTCTCACGCCATGCGGACAGTCTTGCAAAAACGATCCTCCCGACGTCACGATCTCAAGCACGGATTCAAATCGCCGCTCAAAACTCCGATTGAGCAAACAAATACAGTAGAAAGCGATACATCAGCCGCCTAAATTTGCAGCTTCACTTTAGAAAAAAGGTCTGCTTAGCAGGCCTTTTTTTTATCTTTTTTTAGTTGCTTGTCGAAGCGACTGTTCGAGAACATTGTTGATATGAATGATGAAAAGATAAGTGAAGCTAAGTTTGACTGGTCAAAGCCAATGTTTAAAAATAATCGTTATGAAAATCCTTCTGGAACCTTTCCTAAAGGCTTCAAGGATCTATTCAAATGGGTGGTTCTCGAAAAACGGGCCAAGTGGCAAAAAAAAATAAGTTCCAAATCGACGGCTCAATTGAAAACCAAACTGGAAGCGGACCAATTCAATTGCGTGATGGTCAACCATGCCAGCTTGCTGATCCAGTTGCCCGAGGGAAATCTACTGACCGATCCAGTTTTTTCACAGCGCACCAGTCCCTTCCAGTGGATTGGGCCGTCTCGACATCAAGCTCCAGGCTTGAAATTGCAAGAGCTGCCGCCGATTCATTTTGTACTTGTTAGTCACAATCACTATGACCACATGGATATGGATTCGCTGCGATCACTTTGGAAAGAACATGATCCTGTTTTTTTACTGCCGCTGCATAATTCTCGTTTCCTGCGCGATTCAGGAATTCACTCGCAAAAAATACAAGAACTGAATTGGTGGGAATCCTGCAGGCTCGGAGATAATTTTCGGGCTGTCCTCACGCCTGCTCAACATTGGTCTTTTCGCAGTCACAAAGACAGAAATCATTCTCTCTGGGGCGGATTTTGGATCGATAATGGAAAAAGCAAAATATTTTTTGCTGGTGACACCGGTTGCTCGAATCACTTTGATCAAATTCGTGAGCCGCTAGGGACGCCGAATCTCAGTCTTTTACCCATTGGCGCCTATGAACCTCGTTGGTTTATGAAAGAGCAGCACATGAATCCGGAAGATGCGGTGAAAGCCCATTTGGATTTAGAATCTCAGTATTCGGTTGCAATTCACTGGGGCACCTGGCAGTTGACCAACGAAGGAATGGAAGATCCGGTGAAGGCATTAGGGATCGCCCTCAATCAGTATCAAGTTTCGCCTGAAAAATTCCGCGTTCTTGGTAATGGAGAAATTTTTTTCTTGTAGATCCAGCTCAGGAAAAACTGAGCTCTGTTTTTGCTTTGTTTCTACTCAGTTGCTGATCTTAGAGGTCTCCTTGGGGAAAGCTTGGTCAGTGGTCCTTCCTGGAGGGAGAAATGACTCAGAATGGTACAAGTCAGAAGAAAGCAGAACTTGTTAAAATCCAGCTTCCAGTAAATCAATGAAGAGGGGATTTGTCCGCTTCGGCTTGATTTTTAACTGGCTCGTCAAGCACCTGGATATTTTGGGTCTCATGTTGTTTCATTTTTTGATTGACGACCAAAGCAGCCTCGCAAATAGCTGTTGCTGCGACTGCATTAACTGAAGCGCCACATTGACTGAAATCTCCTCCACGAAGATAAGTCAGAAAAGCTTCTGGATTTTCCCAACCTCCAATCGGGCCGGCAAACGCAAACCATTGGCCGCCTTCAATAGGCACGAGAGAGACGCGCATTTTCTCTGCGACCTGCCAGGCCCACACGATTTCCTTGGAATAATTTTTCAAAGGCCGCGGTCCCTTTTCTGAACTTTCATGGAGAACTTTATTCTTGGCGAAAACTTCAAAGCCAAAGATTTCTTGGGCCACTCGGGCATCAATCTCTCGTCCTGGTCGCATGGGCTCTCCTCGGTCATCAGCTTTTATGAGATTTTTGTTTTCTTCTAAAAAAGCAAGGACGTCTAGCCTTGTTTTCAACTGTTTTTAAATTGTGAAAAACCAGTTTGTTTGAGCTTGTCAGATTGACCCAATGAGAGAGAGAAAGCCGCGTTTCAAGTGGCTTTCTCTCTCTTTCTCAAGGACTCACCCAAGGCTCGATTCCGACAGGTCGATCTTTTGGAGAGTGAAAAATAAATGTCTATTTACCTTGTCTCGAATTGCCACTGCCGCCAGTTGAAGAGCGCTGAGAGGGCTGATCCATTTTTTGCTCTTTCTGAGGCTGTCCTGATTGAGAACTTTGGTTTTGGCCGGATTGATTTTTTTGACCATCTTTCTTCATATCTTTATTGTTCATGCCACCTGAATTTTTATTGTTGAAATTTTGTTGCGCCAAATGAAACTCCTTTTTTTGTGAGGGAATGATTCCACAATCACATGATCTAGAGCTGCAAAAGAAGGGCCTCTTTCAACTGAAAACAAATTCATGTTGAGATGGATCTCTGCCAGTCTTGTCCTAAAAATGGGAGTCCTGACTCAAGCGAGTGCTTTGGTGCTGCGTCCCCGAGGCAAAACTTTTAATGCCAAAGAATTGTTTCTCTTTAATGTGTGCTGGCTCATGGATTTGAGATGATCCAATGTGGCCTGACCAAATTTATTTTTGATCAACTGCAAATACTGTTGATCTGCAAAGTAAACATCAAAGGCTTTGTCACGAAAGGCCAGTACCTCGCCCGCAGCAAGATGTTCTGTCCTCAAGGGCAGTGCTTCTAACGAGTGTTGAGAAAAACCGAGCCAGGTTTCTGGCAAGGCCCAGTTTTTTTCTAGCGCCACCGTGTACAGTTGTGAACCAGGATAAGCCATGGCCGAATAGAAATTTGACATTTCGCAGTTCAGTTCCAGTGCCATGTCCAAGGTGCTTTGCATGGTTTCATAATCGTCATCTGGCAAACCAAAAATATAATTTCCAATCACATGAATGCCCGCATCTTTGATTTGTTTGACGATGCTTCGAATATCATCTTGGCCAAAGCGGCCCTTTGTCACCCCGTCGCGAACATGCTTGGAGCCGGATTCGATTCCGAGCGCCAACCAATTCACACCTGCTTTTTTCAACTTTTCGAGGTACTGAGGCTTCACCGTATCGACTCGCGAGTAAGCCCAAATATTAAAACCATGGTTTCGTTCAATCAAGAGCTCACTCAATTTCATAAAATGATTTTGATTCATCACAAACATTTCATCGGCAATTTTGATATTTTTGACGCCGTAATTTGTCGCTAAGATATCAAATTCTTTGATCATGAATTGCGGATCCCAGAAACGAAAACTGGATCCTCCGTAAGGGGCGTTGATGCAGCAAAATGTGCAGCGAAACGGGCAACCAAGGCTGGTGTAAAGCGATGCATAAGGCGAGCGCTCGTTGATATGATCAAAGGCATGCCAGTTGTGAGCGCGATATTTTTTCATTGGTAAAAGATCCCAAGCCATCCCGGGCAACTCGGTTGGCAAATTCTCTTGAGGAATCAAAGTTCCAGGTGGGCTTTTCAAAATTTGTTTTCCATCTCGCCAGTAAAGACCCGGAACTTTCGAAAACTGAGAAGCATCTGACAGATTGATCGCAAGCAGAGCTGTGATCGTGTGCACACCTTCGCCTTTGCAGACGAAATCTGCTTTCTCTTCACTCAAAGTTCTCTCTGGCAGAGCGGAGACATGTCCGCCCACCAAGAGAACCTTTCGGTTTGGATAAGTGGACTTGTAAAGATCGCATAATAAATGCGCTGCAAACATATTCTGCGTTGATGCCGAAGGCTGTTGACCATAGACCACAATCACCGTCAGTTTT
>JAYUCD010000158.1:0-3639 GCA_043740515.1 Bdellovibrio sp.
CAAAAGCAAGCTGGAAAGGCAAAGCCATTTCAAGCGATCAGGCTCATCTGATTCAGTGGACTCAAGAATTTCAAAATTCAAAACACGCGACTGTTTTTGTTGGGTATGACTCCGTCCTTGGCGAAGCCAAAGTTTTAGGACTTTCCAATGGCAAGGAAAAAGTAAAATCGCTGAAAGCCGGCGAATCTGGGATCGTCATTCTCGATCGCACACCTTTTTACGCTGAAGGTGGCGGACAAGCTGGCGACCAGGGAGTGATCACGAACTCAATGTTTTCTGCCCAAGTCGTGGACTGTAACAAACAAAACGAAATTTTTCTTCACTTTGTGCAAATCGAAAAGGGAAAGCTCTCGACGGGAGATCGAATCACTGCCGAAGTCTCATCAAGCGAGCGGCGCAATACGGCGGCTCACCACTCGGCCACTCATCTTTTGCACTCGGCCCTCAGGAAAGTTTTGGGTAACCACGTGACTCAAGCCGGTCAGGCCGTGGACGCGGTCAAAATTCGTTTCGATATCACGCATGGAAAAGCTTTGAGCAGCAGAGAGCTCGAAAAGATCGAAGAGCTCGTCAACGACCAGGTCTCTCAAGCAGTTCCTGTGAGCGCGCAGACGATGAAGCACAAAGATGCGATTGCAACGGGAGCGATGGCCCTCTTCGGTGAAAAATATGGCGACGAGGTTCGCGTTCTGAAGATAGGAGATTTCTCGACTGAGCTTTGTGGCGGCACGCATGTCACCAACACCTCGCAAATCCGTCTCTTCAAAATCGTGTCCGAAAGTGGAGTCAGCGCCGGGGTCCGCCGGATTGAAGCTCTGGCTGGCGACATGGCAATCAAATTTGCAACCGCAGCTCTTAAGGATTCACTCGAAGCTAGAAAAGCTGCGGGAATGGATCTCAATTGGGAAAAAATAATTTCACCTGAAGCTGGATCTTTGAGTCAGTTTATCGAGAAAAAGAAAGATGAGATCAAATCTCTCGAAAGAGAAATTAAAAAAATCCAAGGTGGATCCATCGACATTGATGCTCTCGCAAAAAATGCGAAATCATTCAAAACAAAGTCGGGAGTTTCCAAAGTCGCAATTGCAGATTTGACGATCGATGACCGCGAGGTTTTGGCCCAAGTCACAGACCATCTGAAAAATAAAATTCAATCCGGAGTCGTCATCGTCATCGGCCAAGGAAAAGACATTCACCCACTGATAGTCTCCGTCAGCAAAGATTTAAATCCGGAAGTCTCAGCCGGAAATCTTTTAAAGGAGTTGGCTCAGGTGATGGGTGGAAAAGGCGGAGGCCGCCCTGACTTTGCACAAGGTGCTGTGCCCGATCGAAGCAAACTCTTGGAAGCAATCCAAAAAGCGGAATCTTTGTTGGCGGCTTACTGACTGGTAGGCTACTGACTGGCAGCCTACCGAGCAGCAATAGTCGGTGCTGGAGAACGATCAGCTGATCCTTTCAGGCCATCAACCTCTTCAAACATTTCAAACTTCGGTAATTTCAATCCACGGCGAATTTCGTCTAAAAATTCAATCGTTGGGAATGGCGAATTCAACCACCTCAACTGTGCATTTGGATTGGCAATCAAATTCGAGTTATCAAAAGCTGGGAAAGGTAAATGATCCATACCCAACAATCCTCGGAGCGATGAATAGGAGTAGGCTTCTACCTTTTCACTGATTCGAGCTTCGACTGGATTTCGATAGACATATTTATAAGCAAATTCATAATAAACACGGTTTCGAATCACACTGCTCTTACAAGGGCCATCAAAAACCTCACTGGTTTCTGCACTTTCTCCTTTGACGGCTTTGGAAACCTCACTCAATAAATAAGTCATTGCCGCATTCATTTTTTCTTGGGGGTCGGTGATCAGCAAATGAAGGTGATTGCTCATCAAAACAAAAGAGTGAATCCGAATTCCGTAAATCAAGGTGCAGAAATAAAGATACCGAGAAAAAATCTCCCACATTTGATGGATTGGAAGGTCGAACCACTCGCGATTAAAACTTCGAGCCGTCACATGAATCGGAAACTGATCATTTGGAAATAATTTTTTTCGTGGCATATAAAACTTGTTAGCAATTCAGAAGCCAAGCTCTGCCCCGCTTCTGGCGTGACTGAAAAAAGTCCGAGGAATTTATTTACACAGATTGAGATCTAAATTGCTGACGATCACCTTGGTCCAATTTTTCAAGAGAACCGCTTTCTCGCCGCAAAGATCGATTGGAATATCGCAACCACTGGTCTTCTCGCCAAGACGCATTTCTCCAGTTTTCTCTACCAAGCTAGCATAAGGATATCGATATTGCATCGTACAGACCTGCCCGGGAACCTCTGAAGTCCTCACGAGTGGTTCGCAAATTTCAGCGGCGCTCAAAATTTTTCGCAATTCATCCATTCGCGCGGGAGCTACACAATAAGTCAGACCGCGAATCTGCCCGGCCTCAGCAAAACTGATCATTTCTCCGGTTTGCAAATTCACATCAAGATATTGGCTTCGTAAATAATCCCAAACAGCCAGGGTGGTATATGATTGTATCGACAATTTATTGAAAGCCGGGGCTTCACTGATGGTCGCAGGTGTTTCGGAACTAGAACTTCCGTTTCCCGGAGGCTTGCCACAATTTTGGAAAGATAGAAGCATCACAAAGCCGATGACCGCCAAGTAACTTTTTCTCATTAAAACCCCCCCCTAGACCTTTATCGGTTCAAATTGCGATTTTGATGAGTCGATTTTGAGATTCAGCCAAAAATCTCGAATTGAGACGTTCTCCACACTTTCCAAGAGTCCAAAAGCAAAAGGCCCGGGAAATCCCAGGCCTTCCGATGAAGAATATTCGAATCTGCAAAACGATTAACGTTTTGAGTATTGTCCTCTTCGACGAGCACCACGGAGACCGTATTTTTTACGCTCAACCATGCGCGAGTCACGAGTCAAGTATCCAGCTTTTTTCAAAGCTGGGCGAAACTCAGGATCAAAAGCAGTCAAAGCTCGAGAGATTCCCAATCGAATCGCTCCCGTTTGACCATTCTCTCCGCCACCAGCAACAGTGACGTTGACATCAAATTTGTTGTTTTGATCGAGGACGTCGAAAGGCTGCAAGATCACCATTTTGGATTGCATGCGCTTCAAATAATCATCGGCTTTGAAACCATTGATTGTGACGTTCCCTTTTCCAGGCTTCAAGAACACTCGAGCTGCACTGGTTTTTCTTCTTCCGGTTGCGTAATAAACTTTATCGGCAGCCATTGTTATTCACCTTTTTTCGTCATCAATTTGTAGGGCTGAGCTTTTTGAACTGCGTGCGGATGTTCAGCGCCAGAGTATGATTTCAATTTGTTGATCAAAGAATAAGACAACTTGTTGGTTGGCAACATTCCTCGAACTGCTTCATGCACCACGAAAGTTGAATCATGCTGCTTCATTTGCGCAGCTGTTTTCTCTTTCATTGAACCGAAGAAGCGCGAGTGACTGAAGTATCGCTTCGTGTCCCACTTGGTTCCTGTCAATTCCACTTTGTCCGTATTGATCACGATCACAAAGTCGCCGTTATCCATGTGTGGAGTGAAGGTTGGCTTGTGTTTGCCGCGCAGAAGAGTTGCAATTTGAGTTGCCAATCGTCCGAGACGTTGTCCCGA
>JAYUCD010000159.1:0-5602 GCA_043740515.1 Bdellovibrio sp.
TTAGATGAACAATATCCTCACGATGGCGAAATCTCCGTTTGAAAAAGTCAAGTCTTTGGTCGAGAGAAGGAAGTTGTTCGAAGCATTGCTTCGGGAAGGTGGCGACATTCTCTGCAAGGGGGATGGTGAGGCCTTGTTTCATTTCAAGCCGGTCAGTATCAGTCGTGAGGGGTTGATGTCGGGGTCTATGCTCGCGATTGAGAAAACTTTGGAGCAGACGGGCTTGGTGCTTGGGAATTTTTCGGTCATTGGAGAGCGCTTTTTTTTCAGTACTGAATTTGAGTTGATGAAAAATGGTGAGATCAAATTTGCTGTGAGCTGCGAGGTCTATCAGCTTCAGCGGCGCAGTTCGATTCGCTTGCATGTTCAGCAAAGTCTTGGCGTTTATTTGGCGATCACGGAATTTCAAAACAAAGCGATTTATGTGATAGCGCAGATTGCAGATTTGTCGGCAGGTGGGGCAAAGATTTTTTTCTCGGATTTGGATTCGCCGGTGGCGGCGACGGCGAATTCGAAAAATCCAAATTTTCGCGTCGGCGATCAGTTCAAGGCGATTTTGCATTTGGGATTGAAGCGCTCATTGGAAGTCCAAGTGGCAGTGAAGCACATTCAGCAAGCTGTGCATTTGGGTCAGATCGTTGATCATATTGGTATCGAGTTTATCGAGTTGACTTCGGTCCTGAGAAATCGCCTGCTCGCGATGACCATGGATCTGCAACATCGAATGATTTCTGAAGATTAAATTAAAAAACTAAACTTTCTCGAGCCAGTCGAAGCGATCCGGAGTTTCGCCGTATTGAATGGCGGTGATTTGATCATAAAGTTTTTGTGCAAGAGGGCCGATTTTTTTGTCGTTCAAAATCCATTTTTTGCCTTGGTAATGAAGCTCGCCGATTGGAGAAATGACCGCGGCAGTGCCTGTGCCGAAGGCCTCTTTCAAGCGACCTTCACCTGAGGCTTGCATGACTTCCTGGATGGAAAGCTTGCGTTCGGAAATTTTCAGTCCCCATGAGCGCAGCAATTCGATCGCCGAGTTTCGCACTCCTCCAGCGAGAATGGTTCCGTCCAGTGAAGGCGTGATGATTTCATCATCAATCGAAAAAAACACGTTCATCGTTCCGACTTCTTCGACATAAGTGTGAGTCACATCCAGCCACAGCACTTGGGCATAGCCCTGCTTGCGCGCTTCGGTTGCGGCCAGCAAACTTGCAGCGTAATTGGCTCCAGCTTTCGTCGCTCCTAAGCCGCCGGGTGCCGCTCGGATGTATTTTTCTTCCACCCAAATTGAAATCGGATTCAAGCCCTCTTTGTAATAGGAGCTGACGGGCGAGAGAATGACGTAAAATAAATATTCACGAGAAGGGCGGACTCCGAGAAAGGCTTCGGTGCCAATCAAAGTCGGGCGGATGTACAAAGAGCAACCGCGCTCATCGGGAATCCAGTCTCGGTCGAGGTCTACGAGTTTTCGAATTCCCGACATCATCATTTCAATTGGTGGAGCTTCCATGCACAAGCGCTCGGCGCCGGCTTGCAAACGTTGGCAGTTGTAGTGAGGTCGAAACAAAACGACGTCGCCATTTTTTTGTTTGAAGGCTTTCATGCCCTCAAATAAAGCTTGGCCATAATGCAAAACAGAAGCACCCGGATCGATCTGAAAATTTTGATAAGGTAAAATCTCTGGATTGTGCCAATTCAATTCTTGCGAGTATTTTAACTGAAAAAGATGGTCAGTGAAGTATTGTCCAAAGCCCAAAGTATTCGAAGCCGGTTTGATTTTTCGAGCGTCGCTTTTCAAAATTGGAATTTCGCTCATCCACACCCTCTATCGGAAATTCTCTCGTGTTCAAATGGAGATTGGAAACTAACGAATGACAGACATTTGGTCAACCAATGCCTGTGGCAGATTTGCCCCGCCTAGAGTCATCCTCGTGTCGAATTTGTCTCGAATTTCCTCATGTTTCTGTTGAGTCGCTCAAAGATTGCAACTCAATTTGGCATCTTCTTTGCGATTCACACCAATGCTCGGGTCTGAAAACCACTTTCAAGGAGTTTGCCATGTTTCAAAAGATGAGAAAAAATTCACCAGCCAGTCACCTCTGTTTTCTGAGCATAACTGCTGCTCTGATCGCTTTGAGCGGCTGCGCATCGAAACACAATCGAGCTCAAGTGGTGAAGCGCACGGAAGTGAAGGAAACTTCACATCAAGCGAACAATCAAAATTCCAATATAAATTCTTCTGCCAGCCAAAATCCTGCGCAGCCACAGCCAGTAGCAACAGCCACTGCGCCCGCGGCCGCCAGTACGGCCGCTGATCGAAGCTTGGTCTCCTCAATTGATTTTGAGCCCGGGCGAAAAGGTCTGAGCGCCGAGGCAACAGCCGAACTCAATCGAGTCATCATGGAAGCTAAACAAAAAGGTGAAGTTCAACAGGTCAACGTGGCTGTCTGGTCAGACTCGGAAGCATCAGCTTCGGAAGGTAAAAAACTTCCTGCCGGCCAAGTGAGTCTGGCTCAGCAGCGAGCAAAAAACATCGAAAAGTATATGGACCGCATGGAGCCTGCAGCGGATGTGCACGTGATCAATATGGCTCAGAAACCAGCGGCCTTTGCTCACTTTATCCAATCTCAAGATCCATCGGTGAAGGAGAAACTTTCAGCAATGGGAATGGCAACCGACGAGAGCACTTCAGAGATCAAAGGCCGAAGTTCATCAGCGGTTGTGGTGATTCAAGTTCGATAGGCGCTGAGAAAAGATAAATTCAACAGGAGGATTTCAAATGGAAAAAAATCAATTCGGCCAGGAGCAAAAAAGTTCAGGCGGTCAAAAAACGGGTTACGGAAATGTTGCGATCCCAGATAAAACTAAAGAGAATAATCTAGAGAAAAATTCTCAGCAAGATCCAAACAAGAGCAGTCAGAATGATGATTTAGCCAATTCGAGCCGCCAGCAATTTGGCTCCGATCGGCCCACTCCAGATGAAAGATCAAACCGAGATCGCACGGGGAAATACGATGAAGCGGATCCAATCTGGGTGAATCCAGATGTTCAAATGAACAACGAGGATTCAGCTCGAGATGTTTCCAATTCCCTCGTCGATTCGCAAACAAAAGCTCCCTAAAAACGAGATCTGAGTTTGTGTTGAGACAAATTAAAAAGCCCTTTTCTTGAGAAGAAAAGGGCTTTTTAATTGAACAGTCATTTTAAAAAAGAATTTAGCAAAAAAGTCTTTAGATTTGATGCAGAAAATCTTCCAACTGTTGAACGCAGTTGGAGCAATCTAAAAAGCTTTTCATTCGAGCTGCGTTTTCCATTTCCTCTCCAATGCTGGATAAAAGCGGATAGCCGAAAGACAGGCCGTTGCCTTTAAGGTTGTGGCCCACATTTTCCATGATTTGAAAATCATTTCCAAGCAAAGCGGCTCGGCATTTGGACAGATCCTGGTGACGCCGAACCAAATACTGTGCAGCAGCTTCGGGTGACAAAAATTCTTCTTCCATTCTCAGAGCTCCTTTTGCCGTCAAATTCCAGATCGCTAGATCAAATGTTCAGCTTTCATTTCTTGCAACTTGCGATACAAAGTTTTACGGTCGATCGCTAAATCTTTGGCCGTCTTTTCTTTGGCCCAGCTGTTTTTTTCCAGCACGTGCTTGATATAAAGCTTCATGACATGATCAGCGGGTAAAATTTGATCACTGTTGAAACTCTTGACATCAAAACCCGTCGTCGCAACCGCGGGGGAGCTCGTATTTTCAAAAAAATCAAGCAAGTCTTCGGATTCAATCGTTCGACCTTGAGAGAGAACGACAGCTCTTTCCACTGTATTTTCAAGCTCGCGAACATTTCCTTTCCACTGATTGCGTAGAAGTTTTTCCAAGGCGCCTTTGCCGAAGCCTTTGGTGCTCACGTGATTCATGGCTGCATATTTTTTCAAGAAAAATTCTGCCAAAGGAATCACGTCTTCGACTCGCTCACGCAAAGGTGGAATGTGAATAGGGATGACATTCAAACGAAAGAATAAATCCTCTCGGAATCTTCCTTCCTGCATTTCTTTTTTCAAATCTTTATGAGTTGCTGACAAAATTCGCACATCAATATTTCGCATGGCATTTTCGCCGATACGTTTAATTTTCTTCTCTTGTAAAACGCGCAAAAGTTTAGCTTGGAGATGTACATTCATGTCGCCGATCTCATCGAGAAAGAGGGTGCCGCCCTCGGCCTCTTCAAATAAGCCAATTTTCTTTTCTGCTGCTCCGGTAAAGGCGCCCTTGGCATAACCAAACAATTCGGACTCGAGTAAATTTTCAGGAATTGCTGAGCAGTTGATGGCAACAAAAGGAAATTTAGCGCGATCACTGAGGTTGTGAATAGCGCGAGCGATGACTTCTTTGCCCGTTCCGCTCTCGCCGCAGATAAAGACATTCGAGTGGCTGGTTGCCACTCGCTTGGCCAAATCCAATGCTCTCAAAAAATTGGGGCTACGGCCAATGATGGCATTGAGATTGGTGCCTTCTTTGGTGTGAATCGCCGCTTTCAATGTTTGATTTTCGCTGCGCAATTTAGAAAAGTGCAGAGCCCTTTCGACTGATACCAAGAGCTGCGGAAAGTGAAGCGGCTTCACCACAAAATCATAAGCTCCGGCTTGAATGGCTTCGATCGCAGTCTCTACAGCTCGAGTCGAAGTCACAACGATTGTTGGATGATCAATTCCTGCTTCTTTGCATTTTTTGATGAAATCAATTCCCGACATGGTAGGCAGCTTGAGATCCGTTATAATGATATCAACTTTTAATTTATTTTTTGCAAAGTCCTTCAGGGCTTGCTCGGGGTTGTCGTATCCAACTCCGTCGAAACCTTTTTGCCGAAAGAAGGCGAGAACCATCTCTTGAACATCCAAATCGTCTTCGATCACTAGAATTTTTGTCATCAGTCACCTCTGTTTGCTTGTATACACACCGTAGCCAAATTCCCCAAGGTAAAATAATATTGCCCCGCCGCAATGAATAAATCAACTCAATTGGAATAAATGCCTCCTAAGGGGGCAAGTTGTTGGCCTGTATCTTGCCATAGTATCCTCCCGACAGGTCAGTTCAACAAATCAAAAGGAGAGTTCTATGTTACGTGCAGCAGTCATTTTTTTCGTTCTGGGTCTGGTCGCAATCCTATTAGGAGCTACTGGCTTTGCAGGAGTTTCAATGGACATCGGTCGCATGCTCTTGATCGCTTTCTTGGCTCTTGCCGTGATTTCGTTCTTGGCAAGTGTGCTGACTGGCAAATCGCCACGAAGTCTCCCGTAAAAATTTAAATGAATCAAAACGGATGGCGCTTGATGCTTGCAAAGAGATCGAGCGCCTTTCTTACTCGGTTTCTTCTCATTAGCTCGTTAACTATTGTTTATTGAAAAATACATAAAAAGATTTGAAAGAATTTCTTTCAGGAAGTGAGTGAGGATGGAATTAATGTCGGAAGATCTCTCTTACAACTTTCTTCGAATCGATACTCAAGAAGATGAAACTTATATGTTTCGTAGAAAACGAGTTTTGTTAATCGAAGAAGATTGGGATCTGTCGCAAATTTTTCAATTTCAAATTCACCGGGACTTGAA
>JAYUCD010000160.1:0-5944 GCA_043740515.1 Bdellovibrio sp.
CCAGGCACTCAAGATCTTATAAACGAGAAATCAAATCTCCGCAGAGTCCCTTCCCTTACGCAAATACGAGGTGGTATGGGCTTAACTGAACGGCATTAAGCCCCTGAGCTGACAAAGATTGTGACGAGCTTGAAGTAATTTCATGCAGACAGAACGAAACTTCCCTGTCCGCAGTCGATGTATGAGTTCTCGATAGTTTTTCTCAATTGGCCTTGAATCTGCAAATCAGGTTGTAGGAGGGTCCATTCTTTATCTCAATCGAGAGTGGCAGAAAAAATGACAATGATAAATGAAGCAGTCCGGTTGTTTTTCGCAATTTCAGCTTTGGTCCTGGTGGGAATGCTCGCTGGTTCTGAGGAACCAAACATCGTTCCAGCATTGAGTGCTCAGTTGAGCCAGGCGGCACCGGCTAAAAGTCCAAAGCTCGCAAGCACTGAGAAAAAACGCAAACTCGCAGCCGTGCAAAAAAAGGGTTGATCTCGAAGCGAAATTCTTTATTCGGCAGATTTGCAAATTTGCAAAAAGCTTGAGACTTCCAGCGAAGCTCCGCCGACCAAAAATCCATCAACATGTGGCAGAGAGATCAATTCTTTCGAATTTTCTGGCTTCACACTGCCTCCGTAAAGCAAGGGAATTTTTTGAGTAAATCCCATCATTGAGGTGATTTTTTGAATTTCTAAATGAGTCTCTTGAACCTGGGCTGCCGTTGCCACTTGGCCTGTCCCAATCGCCCAGACAGGTTCATAAGCAATCACTAAATTTTTTTTCAAATCAACCAGCGATAAACTTTTTTCGATTTGAGATTTCAAAACTTGAATTGTTTTCCCAGCCTGCCGCTCGCTCAAGCTCTCACCAATGCATGCGATCGGCACCAGATCGAGACTTTGAACAAGTGCAATTTTTTTGGCGATGATCGCATCCGATTCTTGAAAAAGACTTCGACGCTCACTGTGACCTAGCAGCACATAGCGAGCTCCCATTTCTTTCAAAACACTGGCTGAAACTTCACCGGTGAATGCGCCCTTGATTTCGCTGTAGCAATTCTGTGCACCCCAGCTGACTCCGCTTGTGTTTTCTAAGGATTGAGCTATCGCTTCTAAATTTGTTGTTGGAGGAAAAAAAATAACTTCGGAAGTGAGAGAATTTCCAGTTTGTATTTTCCAATCAGAAAAAAACTGCCGAGTTTCCTTCGGTGATTTAAATAATTTCCAGTTGGCCGCAAAAATTTTGCTCATAAAACTGGATCCACGGCGCTGGGTCTGCGTTGTCGCAACACTTCGAGCCCTGGAAGACGCACTCCTTGAAGGTATTCGAGCGAAGCACCCCCGCCCGTCGAAATGTGAGTCATCTGCCCAGCAAAGCCTGAGGCCTCCGCCGCTGATGCCGAATCTCCTCCACCGACGATTTTAATTCCTTTGTTATGAGCCATCGCTTCAGCCACGGCGAAAGTACCTTTTGAAAATCCAGGGTTTTCGAAAATGCCCATGGGTCCATTCCAAAAAATTGTAGCAGCACCGTTGATCGCCGTTGAGAAATTTTTAATGCTTTGAGGGCCGATGTCGACTCCCATTTTATTTTCATCAATGCTTTGCCCGGCAGTAACGCTGCCTTTCCCCGAAGCAATGTCCTCAGTTGCGACGTGGTCCACAGGCAACAAAACAGTCTTGTCACGAGCTTCAATTCTCAACATCATCTCTCGGGCGTAATTGATTTTGTCGACTTCCACCAAAGATTTTCCGACGGCTAAGCCTTTGGCTTTCAAAAATGTGTAAGCCATCGCGCCGCCGATGATGAAGCCATCGACAAGATTCATCAGTTTTTCAATCACATCAATTTTATCAGAGACTTTCGCGCCACCTAAAATTGCGAGGTAAGGCCTTTTTGGATTTTCAATCAGCTGACCGAGCATATTAATTTCTTTCTCGATCAGAAAGCCGACTCCCTTTTCCTTCATCAATCTTGGCAGAGCGTCGATAGAGGCGTGGGCCCGGTGGCAGGCACCAAAGGCATCATTGATATATATTTGCGAGTAGCTGGCCAGAGTCTGCGCGAACTCTTCCGAGTTTTTTTCTTCACCTGGTTCGTATCGCAAGTTCTCGAGCAGGATCACTTGATTCTTTTTTAAGCCAGACAACAAATGTTTAACTGCTTCTGACTTCGGATCTTCAACTAAGATCACCTCTCGGTTTAATAGTTCGGTCAAACGATCGGCAACTGGCTCCAGCGAATACTTTTTGTCACCGAAAGCTTTCGGTCTCCCGAGGTGGGACGCCATGATGATTTTGGCACCCTTATCGATTGCATACTGAATCGTTGGCAAGCTCGCCGTGATTCGTGTTTCGTCAGAAATTTTTCCGTTCTCGAAAGGCACGTTGAGATCCAATCTCAGGAAAAGAACCTTACCGGCAAGATTGAAATCACGAATTGTTTTGATGCCCTTGAGACCATCCGCCATTACAATCCTCGTTTTTCCATATAAAGAGCCAGGTCAACCATCCGATTTGAAAACCCAGTTTCGTTGTCATACCAAGACATAATTTTGCCCATGCGATTTCCAACCACCATTGTGCATTGAAGATCAACGATCGAAGAAAATGGATTGCCGTTGAAGTCGATGCTGACCAATTCTTTTTTCTCGCAGGCAAGAACTCCCCGGAGCGCACCCTCTGAGGCGCGAATCAAAGCATCGTTGATCGCTTGCACAGTTAAATCTTTTTTCGAATTGAAAGAAAAATCCACCAAACTGACATTTGGAGTAGGCACTCGGATCGAGGTTCCATCGATTTTTCCTTTGAGCTCCGGCAAGACCAATCCAACTGCTTTGGCAGCCCCCGTGCTGGTCGGAATCATGCTCATCGCGGCCGATCTTGCTCTTCGCAAATCGCTGTGAGGAGCATCCAAAATTCTTTGATCGTTGGTGTAAGAGTGAATGGTCGTCATCATTCCATTTTCGATACCAAACACTTCGTTCATCACTTTTGCGACGGGAGTGAGGCAGTTGGTGGTGCAAGAGGCGTTGCTCACCACATGATGTTTGCTCGGATCATAGGATTCGTGATTGATTCCATAAACGATGGTCGTGTCGGCGCCGTCAGCTGGAGCAGAGACCATGACTCGTTTTGCGCCTGCCTGGATGTGAAGCATGAAATCTTCTTTTTTCTTGAAGGCACCGGTGCACTCGAGCACCAAATCGACTCCCCAATCTTTCCAAGGAATTTCTGCCGGGTTTTTGGTTTTTGTCATGTGAATTTTTTTGCCACCGACAAGCATGTGCTTTTCATCGAAGGACACATCTTGATTGAAAATGCCGTGGGCACTGTCGTATTTCAAAAGATGCGCTGAACCTTCAACGCTGTCCATGTTGTTGATTCCGACGATATCAAATTTTTCAAAACCAGCCCGGAAAAGTACTCGACCGATGCGTCCGAAGCCGTTGATTCCTACTTTGAGTTTTGCCATTTTTTTGTCCTTTGCAAACGTAGAATTTCAGATTCCAAATCAAAAAAATAAATCAAAAATAAAACAGCAGCGATCATGAACTACCAGACGATCTTGGGGAAGAGTTGACGCGCATTTTCGTTGGTCGCTTCGGCCAACCTCTCCACGCTAATCCCCTTCAGCTCTGCCACCAGAGAGGCCGTGTGTACTACATACGCAGGCGTGTTCTTTTTGCCTCGCTGTGGAATCGGCGCCAGGAAAGGCGAATCGGTTTCAACGTGAATCCGATCCAGCGGCACCATTTTGCAGGTTTCCCGCAGAGCTTCGGCATTCTTGAAAGTCACCACTCCGCTAAAGGAAATATTGTAGCCGAGATCCAAACACTGCTGAGCCAATTGAGTCGAGCTGGTAAAACAGTGAATCAAACCGGTCACCTGACCTTTGAACTCGGATAAAATTTCGAAAGTGTCAGCTTCCGCTTCACGAGTGTGAATCTGCACAGGAAGTTTGTGCCTGCGAGCCATGTCCAACTGTTTGCGAAAAGCCTCGCGCTGATTTTCGACCGGTGATTGAGTGTAATAGTAATCCAGCCCGATCTCTCCGACGGCCACCACTTCTCGTTCCGGCAAATGCTTTTCAATCCAGGCCCCAACTTCTTCTTGCCACAAAATTCCTTGGTGAGGATGGACTCCCAAAGTGCAATAGATGTCGGGATAAAATTGCTTGGCTGTTTTGAGCACGAACTCGTGATCCGAAGGCTCGGTTCCAATCGTCACGATCTTGGAAACTCCAGCAGCTTTGGCTTTTTTCAAGGTCTCTTCCGGCGAGTCCTCAAGCATGTCCAGGTGGGCGTGCACATCAATAAATGTCATGGCTGGTAGGCTATCACTGATCCGGTCGAGTCTCAATCCAGAATTGCTCAAACAAAAGTGCCGGATCAAAATTCTTATTCAGATTTTGCTCGATCCAAAGTGCTTTTTCACAGGCATTGAACAATCTCTCAGAGGGAAGCTTGTCGCTGATCTTTTGCAGCTGAGGAAGCTTATCGGAATTGAGAATTTTCTCAGGCGAGCCAAGCTTCAGGTAAAGCGCATCTCGAAGTAACCAGGAGAGGTGAAGCGCTAGGCTCAAAGCATTGTCTCGGCCGCGCACTAAATCTTTGTTTGCACTTTTCAAGTAGGCCAAAGGATCTTGAGTCCAATCCTCCAGCCAAAGCAAAGCACTTTCACGCAGTTGCAGCTCATCCTTCTCGAGCAACTGGGCAAGTCGCTCAAAACTTCCCTGACTGGCTCTAAGGGCCCACTCGGGAGCTGACAGCTTTTTTTGCATCTCTGAAATGCTGAGCGGCCGAAAAGCCACAACTTGAGCTCGTGATCTTAAAGTTGGTAAAACATGCTCAGGCGAAGGCGCGATCATAAATAAATAGGTTCCTGCTGGCGGCTCCTCGAGAACTTTGAGCAGAGAATTTCCTGCCTGAGAGTTCAAAGTCTCGGCGCGATCTAAGATCACCACTCGATTTTTGCCCAAAGCTCGCAGGTTGAGAAACTCGAGTACCTGATGAGCTTGGTCGATTTTGATCATATTTTTTTCAGGCTCGATCAAGAGCAAGCCTTCAGTTCCCGTGCTGTTCAATTTGGCGACTCGCAAACAGCTGCCGCAAACTCCGCAAGCAGAAGAGGACTGCTCACATAGGATCGCTTGGGCCAAAGCTAAAGCCACCGTCTTTCGACCCACTCCTGCCGGTCCGACTAACAGAAAAGTGTGAGCCAATCTACCGCTTGAAAAAGACTGCAGGAATCGCTGGATGATTTCGGAATGTCCTAAGACAGAATCTAGGAGGCGAGCCATTTCAGACCCTGAATGTGGCTGAGCAATTGAGTGAGCAACTGGTCTGGAGTTTTTGCGGCGTCGAGGACCAACCAATGTTTGGGATCTCGCTGGGCTTGTTCGAGAAAAGATTTTCGGACTCGCTCATGAAAAGTATCCGCTTCGGATTCGATGCGATCTTCACCGCCACCGGTTTTGCTTTGTCGCTGATTGCGCCGCCGACGGCTTTCGCTCACCGTGAGATCAAGCAAAATTGTCAGCTCGGCGGTCAGACCATCGGTTGAAAATTCATTCAATCTCTCGACCCAAGCTTCGGAAATTTCCCGTCCTCCGGCTTGAAAGGCAATCGAGCTCGCTGAAAATCGATCGCACAAAACCCAGACATTTTTTTGCAGGGCCGGCCTGATCACTTGGTCCACATGTTGAGAGCGGCTTGCTTCATAAAGCAAAAGTTCCGTCCGCGCAGTCGGCGTTGGGCCGTCCTTGGTCAAAATCATTTCTCGAATTTGATCTCCGAGAGGAGTGCCTCCCGGTTCACGCGTGCGCACCACAGGCAAGCTTTTGCTTTTCAGCTCTTGCTCGAGCGCCGACATCAGTGAACTTTTTCCAGATCCATCCAGACCTTCAAAAACTAAAAAAGGCATAGCAGCTTTGTCCCACTGTTTTCACAGTGAAGTCA
>JAYUCD010000161.1:0-14867 GCA_043740515.1 Bdellovibrio sp.
GTGTTTTAAAAGAAGTCGGTCTGGATTATTTGCAGCTTGGACAGCCAGCGGGAACTTTGAGCGGTGGCGAATCGCAGCGTTTGAAGATTGCAAAAGAGCTTTCGCAGGTTCAGCAGAAATCGACTTTGTATATTTTGGATGAGCCAACGACCGGTTTGCATTTCAAAGAGGTCGATCTTTTGATGAAGGTTCTCAACAAACTAATCGATGCCGGTGGAAGTGTGATCGTGGTGGAACACAATCAAGACGTGATTCGCGGCGCTGACTATGTCATCGACCTTGGCCCAGAGGCTGGCGATAAAGGTGGGAAAATTGTTGTTGTGGGATCGCCCTCCGACATTATGAAAAGCAAAAAAAGTCTCACAGGCCAGTACTTAAAGCGCTATATTGTAGACATGAACTTATGATCAGTCCCGAAATTAAAAAAATCTTGCGTGAGTTGAAGCCTCATTCCAAGACTCTCATTGTAGTTGCGATCACAGGGATCATCATGGCGGCTTGCACAGCTCGAATCGCCATGATGGTGAAGCCGCTGTTTGATTCGCTTCAAAATAAAGATCAAAATCAATTGTTTGAATCTGCGATATGGGTTTTGTGCCTCAGTGCCATCGGCGGCACGGCTCGCTATTTCCATTTGTTCCTGATGAATTACGTTGGGGAGCAAGTCATTCAGGGCCTTCGGCACCGCATGCAGATCAAGTTTATGAATCTGAGCCTTTCCTTTCATAACAATTTTCAAGCAGGATCTGGCGGACTGATTTCCCGAGTTCTCAATGACATTATGGTCATACAGGGTGGGCTCCGGATGTTCGCTGATTTTTTTCGCGAGCCCGTTCTGCTGATTTCTTTGCTGGGTTATATGTTTTATTTGGATTGGAAACTAACAGCTTCACTGTTTATTGTTTTGCCTTTGATTTTGATTTTCTTGCGGGCGATTTCGAAGACCATTAAAATTCATTCGATCAAAGGCCAAGAAGATTTAGAGAAAATAACGTCGACGATCAAAGAAAGCTTGGACGGAGTTCGAGTCATTCAGTCTTTCAATCTGGAAACAGAAATGTCGAATCGCTTCAAACGACAGTCGACCGATTTTCTTCACTCGCGCAGGAAAATTCATCAGCTGGTTGAAGTGGCGGGACCAGTCACCGAATTTATTGCGACCCTGATGATTTTAGCAATTATCACTTACATGGGACTTCGGATTTCACAGGGAGTCGCTACCTTTGGCGATTTTGGTGCCTATGTCGCGTCTCTCATGGGGTTGAGTGCGCCGATCAAAAAATTGCAAGAAAGCTACGTGCGAATTCAAGAGACGAACGTTGCAGCTCAGCGGGCTTACTCGCTGATCGATGACACAAACGAAGTGCCACAAGGCCTATCGAATCAAAAATTTCCGACCGATTGGAAAACAATTACATACCGAAATGTTTCGTTTGCTTACGGGACAGCGAAGATTTTGAAGAACATTAATTTGACCATCAATCGCGGCGAGATGGTGGCTTTTGTTGGTTCCAGTGGCAGTGGAAAATCGACGATCGTTAACTTGCTCGAAAGGTTTTTCGATCCAAGCGAGGGGCAAATTCTCATCGATGACATTCCCATTCATGAAATCGACTTGAAGGACCTCAGGGCTCATGTTGCCTTGGTCACTCAGGATGTTTTTCTTTTCAGCGACACGATCGAGCGCAACATCTGGGCTGGAAATTTTTCTAAGGCGAGCGAGCGAGTGGTTGCCGCCGCTCAAAGCGCCAACGCTCATGACTTTATTTCTCGCACCGATCAAGGTTATCAAAACAAAGTCGGAGACCGCGGAAATTTGCTATCCGGTGGAGAGAAGCAAAGAGTCAGCATCGCTCGAGCTATCTTTAAGGATGCTCCGATTCTGATATTAGATGAAGCAACGAGCGCTTTGGATTCTGTCAGCGAAGTCGAAGTGCAAAAGGGCCTTGATCAACTGATGCAAGGCCGAACCGCTCTCGTGATCGCTCACAGATTGTCCACCATATCAAAGTCCAGCAAGATCGTCGTGATGAAAGCTGGCGAGATTGTTGAGATCGGAACTCACCAAAGCCTCCTGTCTCAAAATGGGGAATATCATTCCCTGCACGCTCTCCAACGCATCTGAGGTTTGGTTCTCCTATTTGGCCGGACCTTCGTCCAAATCGGAAGACGGCACCTTTTGTACAGTTTTTCGATAGACCACTTAAGCTTGTCCAATGTTTTGACGACAAGGATCCTGACAGGACTGGTTAATAGATCAACAGTATGGAGACTTAAATATGATTAATTGGGATGAGTTTGAACATATACACGTTATCAAAAGACTCCGACATATTCTCAGCGCTTGGTGGAATGTTGATGTGATTTTCACTGACGAGCGCGGTCAGCTCAAAGGCTTCGACGGCGCAAAAACAGTGTGGGCGAATCCTGCAAATGCTTTTTTGATGTCGAAAGATTCGACTCATGCGGGGATTGCTGATTTGGTCACGAAGACAATTGATGACCTTCGCATCTCAGATAACAAATTCGTGATGAAAAAGTGGGACCTGGCGGGCTTCGATGTTGGCGTCTTTCCAATCATGATTGAAAATGATTTCATGGGGACTGTGGTTGTCATGGGTTTCTTCAAAGATCCCAACTTCACTCATCGCCTACAAGAAGTTCGTGATCGTTTGGCGGCCTTTGGTGCAAACAGTGACATGATCGACAAATCTTTAGGCAAATTCAAACCTCTCGATGATTCTGATCGCAATCATTTTTGCGAGTTGGTTGATTTGGTTGCACAAGAGGTTGTCACTTTGCATTTGGAAATCACCAAGCGCGAAGACCGCATCAAAGAATTGAACAAAGAGCTCGGCAGTCGCTACAAGTATGACAACATGATCGGTAAATCAAAGCCGATGCAATCGCTCTATGCTTTGCTCGATAAGATCAAAGGCGCCGATTCGACAGTCTTGATTCAAGGTGATAACGGTACCGGAAAAGAGTTGATCGCGAAAGCCATCCACTACAACTCGCACCGCAAAGACAAAGCCTTCGTGATTCAAAACTGCTCGGCCTTCAATGACAATCTTTTGGAATCAGAACTTTTCGGTCACATGCGAGGATCCTTCACTGGCGCTTTGAAAGACAAAAAAGGTCTGTTTGAAATGGCTGACAAAGGAACGTTTTTCTTGGATGAAATTGGCGACACGTCTCCAACCATGCAAGTCAAGCTACTGCGCGTCTTGCAAGAAGGAACTTTCACTCCGGTGGGTTCAACTGAAATGCGCAAAGTGGATGTTCGAATCGTGGCAGCGACCAATCGAAATCTCAAAGAGATGGTGGAATCTGGAACTTTCCGAGAAGATTTATACTATCGATTGAACGTCATCAATTTGCGCGTCCCTCCTTTGAGAGAGCGTAAAGAAGACATTCCCTTGCTGGCTGAATTCTTCTTACAAAAAGCAGGAGAGGCAAATGGCGGCGGCAAACGCTCGCTGACCAAACGAGCTCTCGAGAAATTGTACGATTATCCATGGCCTGGAAACGTTCGAGAATTGCAAAATGAAATGGAGCGCTTGGTTGTTTTGTCAGGAGAGGAAACTAAAATCCTGCCAGAAACTTTATCGCCTAAAATTCTTGAGACTTCTGAAAAATCCAAAGTTCAAGGTGCAAGACTTCAAGGTAAACTGAAGGACGCTCTGGAAGAGTTGGAAAGAGACATGATTCGTGAGGGGCTTCGCCGAACAGGATGGAATAAATCTAAGTTGGCAAAGGAACTCGGAATCTCGCGCGCTGGATTGATTATGAAGGTTGAGAAATACACCCTTGATAAACGAAAAATCGCTCGATAGCTCTGATTTCTCAATTCAATAGAATACAGAACCAAGCCTCTCACCGAAAATGAGGGGCTTTTTCTTTTCTCCGGAGTGCCTACCACTTCCGTGGCGGATTCGACCCACTAAACTTTTGACAGATCTTTTTTTCAAAAAATTAACTGGCACGGTCAGGCGGCGATTTCGCCAAAATGAATTCTTTACTGAATTGACTCAAAACTGACATTTCGAATTTCGCTGAAATGGCTTCTACTCAAATTTATGCATCACAGGCGCCGACAATTCACGGCACGTGACTTGCCTATAGACAATCTCGTTGGTCTCGATAGATACGGGGTTTTTATGGTTCGGGATATTTTAAATTCGGCCGCCATGGGGAAATTAAAGGGGATCGTAAAGTCTCGCTACGGCAAGGACTTTGCGCTGAGCTTTATGCAGGAAGTGTCTTCTTTGGATTTGAATCTCAAAGAAGATGCTTTCCTGCTGTCTCGTGGGGATTTGCATGTACCTATTCAAGTGGACTCGAAATTTTTTGCAACGGCTGTTGTGAAAAGTGGCGCGGCACTGGAAACAAAAGACAAAGAGACTGTCAGTCAGTTGATTCGTCTGATGCTTGAGCCCGAGTTTTTGACTTGGTACACAGAGCAGATGATTCACAATTTAAAACAGTCGCACAGCCAGGAAAGCGAAAAGATCATCTCGATTTTTGAGCCCTTTCATTTGGTTGAAAGCTTAGATGAAAAATTGGCTGTGACGGAGCCTAAAGGTCTGCATGACGAAAGCAAGCTGACTTCGACCAATGTGATTTGCGTGCAAACTCCCAATCCGAATTTGATTCCGCGAATTGCAAACGAAATTCATTCGGCATCCAAGCATTGGGCTTTTCTGAAATTCTCGGATATCGCAGCTGAAATGAAGAGCGTCGAAGACATTCGAGTTTTGGGCAATCTGACTTTGTGGATCGAAGATATTTTGCAACTCAGTCCTGAGCAGCAGACTTTGATCCATCAGTTTGTTTCCAACTCAAGTCCGGCGTCGGAGCCTTTGCTGGTGATCGGCTCCTCTTCTTCGCTTGAAAGCCTCGAAGCTCAAAACATGATTCATCGAGGTCTAGTTAAGATCTTGAAGGTCCACCGTTTGGAAGTCGATCGGCTGCCAAAGGATCCAAAGCTCTTGCAAGAGACTCTTGAATTCATGCTCGAGTTCTGAGACCCTAACGTGGCATGCAAGCCACAACTGATGATTTCCACGAAAAGTTTTTAGAAACGCATCTTCCCAGCCCAGACTACAAAGTCTATCAGCTTGCGGGAGATGCGTCGAACCGTCGTTATTACCGAGTCATGGCCCAAAATCAATCTTGGGTTCTGATGCGATGGGAACCTTTCGATCCCGAAAAATATCCTTTCCTATCCGTCTTGAATCACTTTGCTCAGCACAAAGTTCGAGTGCCCGAAGTTGTTGCCATGGATAGCAAACTCGGATTGATGTTGCTCGAAGATTTGGGCGATTTGACTTTAGAAAGAAAATTCTGGGAAAGCCAAAATCAAGAAAGCTCCACAGTTTTTTACAAGCAAGCCATTGATGAACTGATCAAAATCCATTTTCATGCCTCCAAAGTTCCCAATGATTGCATTGCCTTCAAGGTTCAGTTCGATGTGGAGAAATTTTTATGGGAAATGAAATATGGCCAGGACAATTTGCTCAGCGGAGTCTGCAAATTCCAATTCAGTGAAAAAGCGAATGCCGAGCTCAGCAAAGTTTTCGCTCAGATCTGTGAACGGCTTCATCAAGAACCCAAATTCATTGCGCACCGAGATTATCATTCCAGAAATCTGATGATCAAATACGATGAGATGCGAGTGATTGATTTCCAAGACGCCCGCATGGGTCCAATTCAGTACGATCTCGTCAGCCTGTTTCGCGATTCTTATGTGAATTTAAATGATGAGATGGCTGATCTTTTGTTGGAAGACTATCTCGCCAAAGCCAAAGATTTTTTGCCGAAAAAATTTTCTCGCACTCAATTTGATCGCATATATGAGCTACAGACGGTGCAAAGATGCTTCAAGGCTTGCGGCAGCTTCTCAAGCTTTTATCACCAGCGCCAAGACACGAGGTATTTGAAATACATTTCTCACACGCTTCGCCGAGTGATGAAAAGCTTGATCGAATTTCCCGAATATAAGTTCTTCGCGGAAGTCCTCGTGGACTCGGGCGCAATGGAGCGAAAGTACGAAGATCTATGAACGTGATGATTCTGGCTGCGGGCCTTGGCAGTCGATTGCTTCCCTTCACAGCCACAACTCCAAAGCCATGTGTTCCTTTCTTGAGTGTCCCGCTCGGAGCTTACTCACTTTCACTGATTGATCATTTGAAGATTGATCGCCTTGTCGTGAACACTCACCATCTGCCTGATCAGATCGAAAAGTTTTTCAAATCTCAGCACGCCACCTGGAAAGAATTGCGATTTACCCGTGAGCCCGAATTGCTTGGCAGTGGTGGTGGCATTCATAATGCCGAAGCTCTCCTCAAAGGACGAGGAGATTTTTTCGTCCTCAATGGCGACGAAGTTCTTTTGCCGCATCATCTCGGATTGCTTGAGGATATGCTGACTTTTCACAAGTGGCACAAAGGCATTGCGACTTTGCTGACGATCGATCATCCCGAAGTTGGCGAAAAATTCGGCGGAGCTTGGCTCAATGAAGGAACCAAGGTTCAGTGTTTCTCCAAAAAAAATCCAGGACCTTCCGCGCCCCGTGGTCAGCATTTCACGGGTGTTCTGTTGTTGTCTGATCGAGTTTTCAATTATTTCAATTCTCAAATGGTCGACGAAAATATCCTCTACGAAACACTGACTAAGGCTATGAGTGCCGGCGAGGACGTTCATGCTTTCAACTGCAAGGCTGAATGGTATGAGACGGGAAATCCAGAAGATTTTATGCGAGCGACCGAGATCTGTCTCAATGCGCTTTCAAAAAAGATGTCAATTGCTGAGAAGCCATACTGGCTGCAGCATCTTTCGCAGACGATTTGTCTGTATTCGCAAAATCAGTTTCTGATTGAGAAAGGTTTTTCTCGACTCCAAGAGCTTCAAAACACGATTCAGCGTGTTCGCAGCGGCGATCTTTAAAAATTAAAAAACTTCAGTGATTTTTCCGAGCGTCACGGCTCGGGATGCACCCGTGGTCTTTGGCAAATTCGAAGCGATGTTCCAGATTCGGAAAGCTGCGAGCAGCGCAAAGGCTGCGCCCTCGATCGAGCTGACAGGCCAATGAAAATCTTCGGTGGTGAGAATTTCTGTTTTCGGCAAATGATACTGAATTCGTTTTCGCAAATAGCCGTTCAGCGCGCCGCCACCGCACAAAATAATGGTTTGCGGAATTTTAGCGCAGTGGATTTTGTAAGCCTGTGCAATTGAGCGGGCTGTCAACTCAGTCAAAGTTGCCATCTTATCTTCAGGCCGGAGATCCTTGGTTCGCCCCAGAAACCAAGCGAGAAAATCTTCGCCGAACTGCTCACGACCGCAACTTTTTGGCGGCGCTAATTGCAGAAAGTGATTCTCTCGCAAAATTTCATCGATGATTTTTTCTGTGGGCAAACCTCGAGCAGCGTAAGCTCCGCCCTCATCAAAAGTCATTTCACCGTGAGTTGTCTGAGATATAAATAAATCCATCAGCATATTCGCCGGACCCGTATCAAAAGCTTTTTCCACATCGCCTTTTTTGTTGATGTAGCTGAGGTTGCTGATCCCGCCCAAATTATGCAAGCTAATCACTTGGTTCGGTCGCTCCGATTGAAAGACCACGCGGTGAAACAGCGAAGCGATCGGAGCCGCTTGGCCACCAACTGCAAGATCAGCCACGCGAAAATCAGATATCACAGGAACTTGAAACTCTTCCGACAGATAAGAAGCTTCACCAATTTGCAAAGTCGCCTTCGGAGGCGCGTGATAAACTGTTTGCCCATGCAAGCCGATCGCATCGAACTTCCATTTTTTTCTCACAGCAATTTTTTTCAATTGAGTCCGATAAAGCCGACCCAACTCGTGATGCAGATCCGAAACTTCGGCGACATTCATTTGATGATTTGCAGCTTGTGCTAATTTTTTTCGAAAGCCTTCGGTGAAGGCCACGTGCTCTTGTGCAAGAAAAGAAATCTTTGGTTTTTTACCTTGAATGATTTTGCACCAAACATAGTCGACTCCATCGAGGCTCGTGCCATTCATGATGCCGACAATTCGGAGCTCTTTCTTCCTTGAAAGTGCGCTGCTTCTCATAGATTTTCAGAATGCCCGATCGGACATTCGATCACAAGCGAATCTACTTCGAAGGGGCTAGGAAAGAACCTTTGCTTTCATGCAACTGATAGCGTCGATCAATCATCTGAAACAAAGAATCTCCAGACACACCGATCGGCTCGCCTCTAAAATCTTTCTGCATTCCCGAAACATCCGCAGGATCACGAGCCAGACCAACCTTTTGGCCAGCCGTCTCAGCACCAGGCATCGTAAAATTCGACGCGACCTTCGCACCACCGCCAGCACCCGAAGCTCCACCAACATCCATGCTCTCACCATCAGTTGCATGAGTCGCTTGGACACCCTTTTGTGCCGCATGAGTCGCAGCCGCATTCATACCAGCCTGACCTTGCAACAAATCTTTCTTTGCAGACGAAGACAAGTTTGAAGCCTGAATCTCAGCCGCAGAACTGTGCGGAGTGACCGCAATAAGTTTTCCATCCGGCGCAGTTGCTGTTTTTTTAACCGTATCAAACTTCCATCCCTCTTTTTTCAATTTGGTTCCCAAAGCCAGCGCCTGCACAACAGTCGGGTCTTTAGCAATGGTCTCTGTACTGTCGGTAGCAGCGGTATTCGGCTTTCCCATTCCTTCTCCAACCGTCACTGCTTGAGCCGTCGCATTCGATTGGCGCTGAGCTGTCAACATATTCAAAGTAATGGCTGCTGCAACTCCAGCTCCAGCAATATAGAAATAGCATGCAGCCTGCCCACCTGGGGTTCCACAGGTGACCGATGCTTTATATCCACAAAAAACAGCGGCCGCAGCACCGGCAATAATTCCCATTCCATTTTTTTTCTCTGATTTTTCCGCAATTTGTTTAATCGTCTCAGGCTTCACAGCATTTTGCGCTGCCAAGAGAGCTTTTTTTTCAGCTTCTTTGGTGCTACTGGCTGCCGCAGCAACTTCAGCTTTTGTCGGAGTCGTGGGTGTGGGCGGCGTGACAACTCCACTTCTCGCTTGTGTCGACGAAGTGAAAACTAAGCTCGAAAAAAACAGACCGCTCATCATCATTTTCATTTTCTGATTTTTCATTTTATCGTCCTTGCATCAAAGAAGGTTTGTTTTCTTGGTAACGCTCAGTCACTTTTTCCCAATTCGATTTGGATCCTGCTTTTGTCACTTGGGCCTTGAGAGCCGCCATCGCAGCAGGAGTCCGATTCGGATCTTTCGCTCCTCCTGGTAAATAAGCATCGTAGGGTGAGGCCGATCGAGTCCCGCCAGAACTTCCACCACCACCACCTCCGCCTCCACTGTCATTGCCTCGCAAAATATTCGCGTTCAATCCAGTTTTTCCGTCCGTACCCTTGGCTTGAGCTCCAGCTCCTGATCCACCACCAGAAATTCCACCAGCGCCACCACCACCACTTCCAGCACCCATCGCCCCAAAAGCAGAAGAGCCGCCGCCCGATCCCGTTCGCGATCCATCAATCACACTAGCACTTGGATCACCACCACTGTGAAAAGTTGTCCCACTAGGCGCAGTCATTCCTGATCGATTCGCTTTGTCTCCACCCATCGCCCCAAGCCCGGGATTTATTCCACCAGCACCCGGACAACCCGCCAAAGTCGGCGACTGTTTACAAATACAAAACGGAGTATTTCCATTCTCCGCCAACGTGCAATCTTTCGAAGTGTCAGGCTTGCTACACTTCGGATCATTCGGATTCGCTTGGCAATTTGCAGTTTTCGTTTGATCGATACAACTTGTATTCGATTGCATCTCTTTCACTAGATTCATAATTCCTACAGCCGCAGTACCAAGTGATAACATATATTTTTTGCAGTTTTCTTCAGCTGTCTCAACACTTGCAAGGGAAATGGCCGCAGCGTCTGTCGTAGTTTTAATCGTGGCTAGCGTTGTTGGGTCAGTGACCGGAGATGTTGGAGTGTATTCCCTTACGACTTTCAGACTTGAGAGAGATTTGGTACAGGCTTTATGACACATCACTTGAACCGTTGCACAAGCAGTTGAGTATGCAGTCATTGCTACTTTCGCTGCCGCCAAAGCCTGATTCTGTTTTTCACAACTTTGCGCTACCGACTTCGATGCTTGCATAACCCCAACTAATCCGCCCACAATAACCATTCCCTGGTGGATGGCGGGGCTGGACTCTGCTAAACAATAAGTTCCGGCAGTGGTGGCTGCCTCTCCACAGAGTCCAATATCACCTCTTGCCAAATTGACTTTACTGACGAAATCCATGTCTTGAGAAACTGTTGGTGGAAGTGGCGCTATTTTTACTGGAGCCGCCTGCGCCACATTATCAGCAGCATTAGACGCATCATCCACTGCTGACGCCAACGCTGAAACTCCGAACCAAAAACTCGAAATCAAAATTACAAATGCGAATTTTCTCATTTGCCCCCTCACCGCCAACTTATCGGCCGGTGGACGGGGTATCTTTAGGAAACTGCACGGGAATTTGGAGATTCTCAAATTGAGACATTGTCTCACTTCAGATCGAAATGGACCCCATGGTTGATGTCAAACTGTCAGACGAAGTTGGAAATTAGAAGCCCGTGGGTGGGTTGTCGATTTTGTCTGGCGGAGCTTTTGGTCCTCCCAATTGATAGACTTGGGATTTGCCGTTGACGATGTTTTCGAGGAATTTTCCGTCGACAAGTTTGACCGAGTAACCGGTTCGGCCTCCTGCTTTGCAAGATCCCATGGTAAAAAAATTTTCGTCGCCTTTTGGATCTACTTCGGACAAACATTTTCCGAATCTTTGCGAGTCAACACCGACATATTGGTCCGGCGTCACTTGTTGCCACGAAGTTAAAAGTTTTCCGAAATTATTGAGGTAGTAAGTGAGCTTCGATGCTTGATCGATCATGCTTTGGCCTTTGACGATATCGATTTGATCTCGAACGCTGAATCGTTTTTCCTCAGGCGAGCCCTGCATGCGAGAACCTAAATCGCCTCGCAACAAAAATTGGAATTGATTGCCATAGCCTTTTTCGATTTTGGTTAAATAGTTATTATAAAAATCAGGATCGATTGAATAGTTGGCTGTGTCAAATTGATCGGGCGCAACTGCTGCGATTTCGAGATCACGCAGCACAGGTGGTTTCTGGTTTTTTATTTTATCCCAAGGTAAGGGGTCACCATTCACATTTTTTTGATCGAAGGAATCGTCACCGTCTCGATCCCACCACTCGAGTGAAATTCCTTGGGCTGAAGGAATGCTACGAAGTGCTTTGGCGAATTGCGAAAGTGTAAGGTCGCTGTAGAATCCGACGCTGTCGCCAAGGTAGCGCGAATAATTTGCAAACTGCCTTTGCGAGGCCGGTAGTCCGGGCGGAATCACGATATCTCTCTGGACTCGAATCGGAAGTAATTTGTCAGTAGGATCTGCATCATCGGATTGATGCATTCCATTTTTTCCATCATGTGGCCAATTCATTCCATACCAGGGTCCGATCCTGCCACCGAATGGTTTGGCAAAAGCTCTGGCCTTAATCGTCACTTCACCTAATGGCGTGAATGGAATTTTTGGAGTCGTGGCCGCCGAAACTCCGGTGTAAGCAACACACCACGGATCTTTTTCATAGCCAATCACCGTGCGATAAAGTTCCTGAGGATCACCTTGGGTCGCAGAAAGCTCACTTGCATATTGCGCAAGTGTCGAGGCCATCGGAGCGTCGACAGAAGATGCATTCGCTGGCGGAGCGATCTGCCCACCAGCGTTCAGGTAAGAGGGATCAAAAGAAATTTCATGTTCGCCGGTGCACTGACCGTCGGTCACCGCATAACTTGGGTAAACATAAATTTCTTTGATCCAATCCGGTGCCCGATCGGCGCTAGGCTGCCCCTGACATCTTCCTTCAGCAAGCGAATTCAAATATTTAAATTCAACTTGCTTGGTGGCACTTCCATCTCCATCTGTTCCATAAACTGGTTCCAAACTCTCGCGGTTCGGATAGGACAAGTTGTTGACCAGTGTATGATAAACTCCACTTTTAATCGATTGCCCCAGCAAGTCTTTCGGCGTTTTCTGCGAAACCTCATTGGCTAATCCAAGAATCAATTTGCGTCGATTGCGAATGTCTTCTTTGTAAGTTAAAATAAACTTTGCAAGCTGCATCCAATTTTTCCCCATATAAAACTTGCAACTTTGTCGCGCCAAATTGCGAAAATTAGTGGCCGAGTTTGCAATCACATTTTGAAAACCAGAGTTGAATGCCGCGAGACCGAAGCCGCCTGCGATTGTCGGAATCCCAGGCAGTGGAACATTCAATGATCCGGTTTTGCGACAATAACTCTCCGTCTGAGTAACCATATCAAACGGTGCGTAGGCCACACAAAATGTCGTCTCATAAGGCGGCGGCTGATCCCCCTCTCTCACAAGATTGTTTTCAGTGTACGGAAATCCATTCGGCTGATCCACAGCCCCCGCGCCGCCCAAGACTCGATAGCGAAATGTCATGAGCTTGAAGGCTTGGCGAATCTGATAATTCACGTGGCCAATCGCATTCATCATCTCGGCTTGTTTGGTCGCTCCGTAATAAGCCGCGATGTCCACCGAGTTTTGCAAATTGATTTTGTGATGCACGACCAGGCCGACGTTGACGATCATGGCGAAGAACACAAAGAGCACTTGGAAAATCAGCGCGATGAAAATTGCTACTTGTCCCTTCGCATTGCGAATGAATTTGGACCAAGTGGTGACAGTGGATTTTGTGGCGATTTTCACGTCTCTTATTTTCTCTCGGGATTTGGAAATTGGCTATACCGAGATTGAAATCCTCGACCCCAAAAAATTTGACTCTCGCTACCGACCAAGGCGAAAATCAAAACACTCTTGTCGTGAAAGGACTCTCGACCATGGTCTTAAAAAGAATTTTTTGGCTGCTCTCGTTTTTAATTGGCGTTTCGATCGCTCTCATCAGTCACGCCGTCCGCGCCGACGTCTTGTTCGAAGGCTACTCGAAAGTTTTATCCGGTGGAGTCCACATCGGCTACTCCATCGTTCGCTACGAATTTGACAACAAGAAAAAGCAGTTCATCGCTACGACTTTTTTGAAAACCAACGAGTTCGGCGGGAATCTCACCGAAAGTTTGAAAGCCTACTCGACAGATGACATGCGCCCCATCTCTTACCAGTACACAACGCTGGTCGGAACCCAAGTCAAAGTCATCGACGCCAAATTTGAAAAAGGCAAGCTTCTCGCATCGGTCAAAGAAGGCGGCAAGGTCGGGAAAATTATCAAAGACATCCCCAAAGGAGTCTTCCTCAGTTCTTTTTTGGCTTACTTGATTTTGAAAAGTCCCGAAGGAATGAAAGTTGATTCCAGTCATCCTTTCCAAGCCATCGCCGAAGAGGACGCAAGCGTCGACAAGGGGGTCTACGCCATCAAAAACCAAGAAGATTATCAGGGCATCAAAGTCTTCAAAATTTTAAACGAATTCAAAGGCTCGAAATTTGTGAGCTTGGTCAACGATCACGGTGAAGTTTTCTCCACCAAATCGCCAGTGCAAGGAATCTCTACGGAGCTCGTCGCAAAACCAAGCGAAGCCACCGCCGCTTTTCCTGTGGCGACGGCAACTTTGCGAACTTTGTTCGGCGATATTCCGACCGGCCAGATGAACGAGATCTCAAAGCGCGCGCAATCTCAGCCACAAGCCCCGACTTCTGCAACTGCCGCTCCACCTGCGCCAATCAAATTACCGCCGGGTGCGAACAAGCAGCATGGCGTTCCGGAAGGCCAAGGAATTCAAGTCAAAGTGTCGCCATCGGAAGGAAAATAATTATGAAGTCACTTCACCAGTTGATCGGCCAGCATTTTTTAATCGGAGTCTCAGGCCACACTCTCACAGCTGAAGAAAAAAAATTCATCGTCGAAAACAACATCAGCGGAGTCGTTCTTTTCTCGCGCAACGTTTCGGAACCTCAACAAGTGCGAGAGCTCTGCGCTGAAATTCAAAGCTTGCGCCATCAAACAATCGACAAAACTCCGCTCTACGTCGCCATCGATATGGAAGGCGGCCGAGTCGCTCGCTTGAAATCTCCATTCACCCAGTGGCCACCGCTCAAAAAATTAGGTGATATCGATTCGCCGACTGTTTCTTTCAATTTTTCCAGAGCGATGGGACAAGAGCTCAAGGCCGTCGGCATCAATTTGGATTTCGCTCCCTGCATCGATGTGTTCACCAATCCAAAGAACACAGTGATCGGCGATCGCGCTATTAGCTCCAATCCAGAAATGGTTGCGAAGCACACTTCAGCCTTGATTCGCGGTTACATGAAATCCGAAGTCATCGCTTGTGCCAAACATTTCCCTGGCCACGGCGACACAGTGATCGACTCGCATCTCGATCTTCCTGTCGAGAACGCCGACCGAGCCCGCTTAGAAAAAGTCGAATTGCTGCCTTTCAAAAAAGCTTTCAAATCCCGCTTAGACATGTTGATGACAGCTCATATTCGTTTTCCAAAAATTGATCCCGAGTGGCCAGTCACTTTATCCGAGATTTTCTTGAAGCAAATTCTGCGCGAAGAGATGCGCTACGACGGCCTGATCATCACCGATGATCTCGACATGAAAGCGCTGGCCAGCCATTACGACCGCGCTAAAATTCCCGTGCGCGCTTTGCAAGCCGGAGCCGACCTGGTACTCTACTGCAACGAGCCCGAATCTCCACCACGAGCCATCGAAGGCATCGCCAAAGCCCTGAGCGATGGCCAGCTTAAGAAATCCGATCTCGAGCAAACCTACAAAAAAATTCTTGCAATGAAAGACGAAGCCATTCCAA
>JAYUCD010000162.1:0-4258 GCA_043740515.1 Bdellovibrio sp.
GTCGGTGGTGTCGGTGGTGTCGGTGGTGGAGGCGGAGGCGACGGTGGTGGAGGCGGAGGCGACGGTGGTGGAGGCGGAGGCGACGGTGGTGGAGGTGGAGGTGGAGGTGGAGGCGGTGGCGGCGGTGGCGGTGGCGGTGGCGGTGGCGGATGTGGCGACGGTGGTGCTGGTGGTGGATGTGGAGAATGAAAAATCTAGACCAAGCACTGACCCTCATGTTTTTAGCCTTAGGAATGGTTCTGCTCGTATCTATGAAATCCCAGAGTGAAACCTTGAGTTTAAGTAAAAATGAATCTCAGCTTAGAAATGATTTCAAAAGCATCCAAAAAGCAATGTTTCACGGGCTCAACTTAAGAGGTGCGACTTTTTATCTCAGTAGAATAAATGAAGGGGACTTTTCCGAGGCTCAGCTTCCTGAGAGTCAATTCAGAGCAAGTTCCATTCAAGGTGCAAACTTTATATCGGCAAATTTAATATCCTCTGATTTCTCTGCGGCCCGCGCGGCTTCGGCCAGTTTTTTCAAGTCCAACCTGATTGGTTGCAAATGCAACTCTGCAGATTTCTTTGCGACTGATTTTCGAGAAGCTCACTTAGAGTCCGCTGACTTTTCTAACTCGGTGGTCGCCATGGCTCATTTTGAAGGAGCATTCTTTAATTCTTTCACCAAACTACCATTTTCTCGTTCTGAAGCATTTCGCCGCGGTATGATTTTTAAATGAAAGTATTGCGAATTTATTTCGATAACCAAATTTCCGAGATTGAAAATGCCTGGAGTCTGCGGGCTTATGGTTTTTGTTTGGGACTGCTTCATCCAATGGTCTATCTTCTTTGGAGCAATCAGGGCAATCAAAGTTTGAATTTGCTTTTGAGACATCCTCCTATGTGCTGGCCGATCTTCGAAAGTTGCCAAATTTTTCGTCCTTTTATTTTTTTTGCAAGCGATCAAATCCTTGCCATTTATCTAATCGCTTCTTTAATTAGCGCAATTTTATTTTTACGAATAAGCAAAATTAAATTTGCCTATTACGGTTTGCTGACAGTCTCAGCTCTTCAATTATTTATTTTTTTCCAAGATTACCGTCTGATCGAAAGTTTTCAGGCAGTGGAGTTTCTCGCAATCGGATTTTTTCTCTTCATCCCAGAAAAAGTTTTATTTGGAAGACTGATCCTCGTCGCATCTTATATTATTTCTGGATTCGATAAATTAAATTCCGATTGGCTCAGCGGAATGGCGTTCGGACAGCTGTTTTCAATCAAAGGAAAATTTTTGGAATGGGTTTGCGCCTTGGTAGTCTTCCTCGAAATCGGCCTTTCTCCCGTACTTTTTTTCCGCAAAGCTTATATTTTCTGGCCAATTTTCATTCTGTTCTTAATATTTCATCTCGGCTTCTATTCATTAGTTGGATATGAATTTACTGGAAGCTTAATCTTACTGCTCTCAATTTTTGCTCTTGTTCAAATTAGCCCCCAGCCTGTGGCCCCAGCCAGGTCTTTAATTCCTGGTTCCTGCCTAATGATTATTTTTGTCTTCGCTCAGATTTATCCAGCATTCATCAATCGACATTCTTCAGTTTTTGGAGGGGATCGAAGGATAACTCTGGATCTGGTTGGTGAAAGAATGGTGTGTGAGAACCAATTGATTTTAAAATACACAAATCAAACTTTGGAAAGAAAAATTTATACACGTTCGGGAGCTTATCTCGAATGTGATCCCGTGGTCTATTATTATCGATTGCGGGAACTCTGTCTGGCAGTGAGCAAAGAAGAAGGATTTATAGACTTAGATTTCAAATTGATCGGAAAGAAAATAATTGATGTTAAATGGGACACAAAAATCGATCGGAGGAAGGTTTGCACAAGCCCTCTAAAACTCAGTTGGTTTGGTAAGTTCAAAGATTATGAATAAGGTTTTTTCAGTTTTTCGGAAGTTGCTCTTTCTGATCTATTGCGCTGCCGTTGCCGGAATCATTTTTCATATCAACCCCCGTCTTTTTTCTAATTCAAAGAGCCTGAAGCTCGATGAAATTTCATCAGGGCTCTTCATGCCCAGTTTCAAGTGGAATACTTATAATTCCAATTCAACTACAACCCAAGATACTTTCTTTCGGGGGGACATCGGCAGACTCGGTCAGTTTAAAACGGAAAAAATGGGACCATGGAAGAGTGAATGGACCTTTCCTGCTCTGAATGTTGGAGTTCATAGCGCTTCGAAGTCTTCGCCTATCGTCGATTCCAGTGGCATTTACGTGGGCTCTGACTCGGCATGGTTTTATGCCTTCAGCCTGGATGGGTCGATCCGCTGGAGATATCATGCCACCAATGCAAGCCAAGGGATCCACAGCACGGCTTTGGTCGATGCCAAACACGTTTTTTTTGGCACCTACAGCGGTTGGTTTTATTGTTTTGAAAAATTATCCGGAGAACTGATTTGGAGTCGAAAGCTTGGCGACTCGGTGGGATCCTCGCCATTATCCTTTGAAGATAGCTTATTGGTCGCGGTCGAAACATACAGTCCCAACGGCTATCTCGTGCGAATAAAAAAAGAAAACGGAGAAGCTGTTTGGAAAACTGAAAATTTGGGTGAGCAATCACATTCCTCGCCTGCGATTGATTTGAAAAATAGACAGGTTGTGCTTGGGGCCAATAACTCGTTGTTTTTTGCCTTCGACTTGGATTCGGGAAGATTGAACTGGAAGGTGCCCTTAGCTGGTCGGATGAAGTCCACTCCGATTGTGGTGGGTGATCAGGTGATCTTGACGGACTGGGGAAGGGAAATTTCCAGTTTAAATTTACGAGATGGATCCGTTTTCTGGAGACAGCCTTTGGATGCTGCCTCACAATCCAGTCCAGCGTTTTTGCCAAAATCGTCTCTGATCGCTGTAGCAGACAAATCGGCTTCGCTCTGGATTTTTGATTTGCAGGGGCACATGAAAATTCATGTCAAATTTCCTAAATTCAATATGATGTCGAGCCCCGTGGTGCTGGTCGGTGCAGAGGAGCAAATACTTCTGAGTTGTGAAGAAAGAGCTCTTTGCTTATTCAACCTGAGAGGAGAGATTTTGCAAAAATTAGTTTTGGACGGACCACTGACTGGAATTCCATTTATCTTTGACCAGCACATTTATCTGGCAGCCGATCGCGGTTCATTTTACTCGATCGGTTTTTAATTTTAAAAATTCTGATTTTTACAAATCACAGGGGACACTGGCTCTAAGAATGGATTGAAAAGGACCAGTCTGTCCATTGCGAATTCTTGCGGAGCGTTCCCACAGTTCAACGCTTTTCTGAGAACCGCCAGCAAAATGGCAGAAATATGCGCCAAGCCCCTTTTTAAGGATCTTTAGTTTTAAGCGACTCCGCGATTCAAATCTGACAAAATATTTATACCAACGAATATTTTTATAGCACGTCGAAATATTTTCAGGAGGTATGCTTTCTACATTTTTGTCTAACTCGCAACCTGGCATGTAGTAGCGTGCCTCATCATTTCTGTCGATTATTTTAACCCAATTCCATCCTTGGCTATCAGGGACCGGAGAGAAAGCTACGAAATTGGCCGATATCATTGAGCCATTTCTCATCTTCACACTGAGATCGGACAGTTCGGGCCAATTTTCTTTGCAAAGGTTGATTCCCACATGAACTAGAAAAAAACTAAAACTTGTTACAAGCACAATTCGAGAAATCAAAGAAGGAGTATTTTCGGCCAACGCTGGTTTTTCTTCCTTTTCCAAACAGAGCAGAGGTAATAGTGAAGTGATGGCGATCACGCTGATAAAGTCTAAATTCATGCCGAAGAGGATCCCCATGTGGAGTAGGACCAATGAAAGTAAGCAAATATTTCGAATAAGGAAAGTTCTCGGTAAGAGCAAAATAATGAGGGGAAAGGAGAGCTCGATTGCAAAAGTAGTCCAAGTCAAAAATTGCAAGAGATTTGGAAACTGTAATAAAATCTCGCCGAAAGAACTGGTCATTCGCATATTCAAAAGACTTGTTTCAACCGAGTTACTGGAAAGCCAGTTCGTTTGAAACTTCTGATAGGTAAGGGCCAAATAAAAAACAACAATCTGAGTAACAAATGCGACACTCGCAAGAGAAAAGTATTTTCGCGATCGCGCTTTGTTCGCGACCTGCCTGAGAGCCCATTGATGATCCATTGGAAGGAAAATAGAAAAGAAGATCTTGTCCGACCGCTCTCGAAGTGGAGTACGTGCGAGTCTACAAACCGATTTTCTCTCCCGGAATTCCCGCGTCGTTG